>NZ_LWFI01000588.1:0-955 GCF_001635735.1 Oleiphilus sp. HI0067 | reverse complement strand
GAGTCATACATCTTCTGTTCTAGCCAAAGCTGCTCGAATGCTCTTTCGAACGCTTGTGTAGGAGAACATCCTTCATCGAACGCAGTAAGAAGCGCACAAACAGGCAGAGAAATTGATGTCACGCATACCTGATAGTCTTGTCGCCACACCATAACGATCTCTGCGGGAGCATCTAAGGAAAAACTAGCCCCATTATTTGAATCAACGCTAGCATTCTCCTGTTCGTTGAATTGCCACAAGCTATAGAGTGGAAAGTCCGACCGAATGATTGAGAGACTTGGATGAAGACCAAGTTGTATATTGGCTTGATCAACACCAAGGACGTTCTGAAGATCAGCCGCAAAAACTGCCGATACATCACAGCTATGAAATGCTTGATGCCAAGACCAGTCGACACTAGCGACATCACTCACATATGGATAATCATGCAAGGGTTTGAAGCCTTCACAAAAGCATGGAAAGCCTTCCCCAAAATCATCCAAACTAGGCGTTTTGGATGGGTGATTTTTAATATATTGACGCGCTAAGGCATCAAAAAACTGATCACCAAGTGCTGCCAACACTCTCGGAAAAACCGCACGTAATGACGCAGTGAAATTACCGAGCATGCTGCCATGGTAAATATCAAAATGCTGTGTGGCTGACAGTTTATTTGAATCGCAAATCAAGGCTTCTACGTTTGCGATTTCGCCCTGATAGAGTCCATGAATAAACTTATCTTGTAATGCATTTAACGCATTACTTTCAGGTTTAGGCGACATAATCAGCCCGATCTTTGATGTGATGATTATGCTGTTCCCAATACTGTCTCGCTTTACTTAACTCTTTCAATAACACTGAGTATTCTGGGATGTCTGTATCCCATTCAATCAATGTAGGCACAGAGCCAAAGCGCTTGAGCGCCTCTTCATAAAGCTTCCAAACATCGTCATGTACCTGGGCGCCATGTGTATCA
>NZ_LWFI01000587.1:0-475 GCF_001635735.1 Oleiphilus sp. HI0067 | reverse complement strand
ATGCGACATACGGCAAGATCACATCCATCGCCATATAACGTCTTACCAAGAAGATGCGGTAACCAAGCCCATCGGTTGAGGCTACGGCTTCAGCAGCAATCAGAAACAGCCACCCAGCACCTAACGATAAGCGCACTGCATCAATCAGTTTTGGAAGGATTTGTGGCAGTACCACACGCATTAAAATCTGACTCGTATTGGCACCTAAAGTCTGTGCTTTAACGAGTTGCTCGGGCGGAATCTCTTGTGTTCGTCGTTGAATATCACGCGCAATAAACGGCGTAATGCCGATGGCAATCAAGACAACTTTCGAGAGCTCACCTAGACCAAAAACGATGAACAAAATTGGCAGGATGGCTAAAGGAGGAATCAGTGAAACAACCGTCAGTAAAGGAGATACCCAAGCGGTAAACAAAGGCAAAGCGCCCGTTATTACTCCAACAAACAAGCCAATGGCCGCAGCGATTAATACACC
>NZ_LWFI01000586.1:0-328 GCF_001635735.1 Oleiphilus sp. HI0067 | reverse complement strand
ATCGTCAATATTCACGATCCAAACACCACTACCCTGATCGGCACCCGTTGAGAGCTGCGCGCCCTCCGGAACACCCTCGAAACGCACCGCAGTAATCGACTCAGAACCATCTAGATCGACAAGATCCGCCGTTATATCCAGGCTAATCGGTTCATCTTCATTTCCGCTAATGTCGTTCGCTTGTAACGTTGGGACATCCGCCACTGGGATAACTGAAACATGATATTGTGCGGTGCTACTCGCTTCCGTAATCACACCACTATCTGGATCTTCATCCTGATGCGTCACCATGACATCCAACGTAAAGTCAGTACTGTCATGCAACGGA
>NZ_LWFI01000585.1:0-402 GCF_001635735.1 Oleiphilus sp. HI0067 | reverse complement strand
CGCCGGTGCTTGTATGGTTAGACTCGCTAAATCGTCAATATTCACGATCCAAACACCACTACCCTGATCGGCACCCGTTGAGAGCTGCGCGCCCTCCGGAACACCCTCGAAACGCACCGCAGTAATCGACTCAGAACCATCTAGATCGACAAGATCCGCCGTTATATCCAGGCTAATCGGTTCATCTTCATTTCCGCTAATGTCGTTCGCTTGTAACGTTGGGACATCCGCCACTGGGATAACTGAAACATGATATTGTGCGGTGCTACTCGCTTCCGTAATCACACCACTATCTGGATCTTCATCCTGATGCGTCACCATGACATCCAACGTAAAGTCAGTACTGTCATGCAACGGAGGCGTTAACGTCAGCGCTGCTAGATCCTCGGCCAATACAGTCAC
>NZ_LWFI01000584.1:0-740 GCF_001635735.1 Oleiphilus sp. HI0067 | reverse complement strand
TAGCAAGCCTAAGAACACTTTGAATGTTCTATCTGGCGTCTGGTTTATCAGTTTCTTCATGGCCTTGGCCTAACATCAATACAGGCATTCGTTTATGCTCTATAGCTTGCCGTCAGCAGCCATCTGCATGTAGCTTGGGTCAAAACGGAACTTCACGTTTGATGCATCACCGAAGGTACCTTTTGGCATTTCAATTCCGATAAATCCTGCATCTGGAGCACCTTCACCTAACAAGCCATGCTTGAAAGAAAACTCCGCAACATTTTCCATGGTGCTCACAAGAGCATCGCTATTTGTTAGTTCAAGAGCTTGCGCTGGCGTGTAGAACATTTCAGTACTTGCTAACTGTGCTTCATAACCAGTCAAGTCAGTACCTGATGCTTCTGCCATGTACGTTTTTGCTGAAGTCGCTGCATCATCAGAGCCACTCATTAAGCCCATGATTTCGTACCATGCACCCACTAAAGCTCTCCCAAGATCAGGGTTCGCAGCCAAGGTCTCTGTATTTATCACAAGCAAATCGATGATTTCACCTGGAATCATTGAAGAGTCGAATACTTTAGTGCTGTTTGGCATCGCTTCGATTTCGCTGAGCAAGGGATTCCATGTTGCAACCGATGTAACGTCATCTGTGCCATAAACAGCAACCATGTCTGCATCAGAGGTATTCACAACAGTGAGATCTTTTTCGGTTAAACCAACCGTTTCAAGACCACGTGCTAGCAAGTAATGCGATACGC
>NZ_LWFI01000583.1:0-635 GCF_001635735.1 Oleiphilus sp. HI0067 | reverse complement strand
CGTAGTGAGAGAGAGAAAAGTTTAGCCGAGGGTGGTGATGGGCTTGTATCGTATGCTCAGATAAAACTGCGTTCAGGCGATGTTTATCCTGAAAAGGGGCGTTTTGAATTTGTTGATAATCGTGTCAACCAAAATACTGGAACAATCAAAATCCGTGCTGTTTTCGATAACCTAGACGGAATGTTGATATCAGGGCAGCACGTTACTTTACTGGTAAAGCGCGTCCAAACTCAGAGTCAAATCGTTATTCCGCAGAAATCTATTCAAGAAGATCAACTTGGTAAATATGTTCTTATGCTAGATGAAGACTCTGTCGTAAGAAAAAGGCCAATACAGGTCGGCATGCGATTAGGTGTAGGGCAAGTTATAGAGTCAGGAGTAGAAGTTGGTGAACTATTGATTGTTGACGGTCTTCAGAAAGTTCGCGTTGGAAGTAAGGCGGAAGCATCTCAATCCGTGGTACCTAAATAGATCTTAGCAGGAGCGTAGCGATGTTCAGTGAGTTTTTTATTCATCGGCCGAAGTTTGCTTTTGTTATTTCAATTGTTCTGGCTTTATCTGGTTTCATTGCTCTTCAACTTTTACCGGTGGCCCAGTTCCCTTCAATTACTCCGCCTGTTGTTCAAGTTAGTGCG
>NZ_LWFI01000582.1:0-378 GCF_001635735.1 Oleiphilus sp. HI0067 | reverse complement strand
AATAATTGATGTTCTTCAGTTATAAAATCCTTACTTAGAAAGAATAACAAAAACAATATTATATGAGTTGGTGCTGTACGTTGGCTAAAAGAGGATTGCAGACGTCGAGATTTGAGCGGCGGTTGCTTCCGCTGTTAGACAAAAGCGGACCTTGGCGTTAGTTCATTCTCGACGCCTGCTTCAAGAGGGAGGGAGATGCCGGACTTTACGTGAAAGCGCCGTTGTGATCTTGATGGGTAATAAAAGCATCTTGTTAATATCAAACTAGGCTTTAATTAGAGTAACTATATTTTAAAAAGCGAGTTAAATGAAAATTAAAGAAGAATGGTTAGGGTTCGGACCCTTATGTCTTTTACTGGGTATTCCTGGGTTATTTGT
>NZ_LWFI01000581.1:0-972 GCF_001635735.1 Oleiphilus sp. HI0067 | reverse complement strand
TTGGTCGGGGTACAAATATGCTAAGTAAAGATTTAGAGCTAACGCTAAATGAGGCATTTAAGAATGCTCGAGACAAACGTCATGAGTTCATGACGGTTGAGCATTTGCTACTAGCCTTGCTAGATAACGACTCTGCCTTAAAGGTTTTAGATTCATGCGGTGTTGAGCTCGCAATACTTCGTCAAGAGCTGACAGAGTTTGTTGATTCAACAACGCCTTTAATTCCAAGCGCCGACGACGAGCGCGAAACACAGCCTACTTTGGGCTTTCAACGTGTCTTACAGCGCGCTGTTTTCCATGTTCAATCTTCTGGGAAGAAAGAAGTTACTGGTGCAAACGTACTGGTGGCTATTTTTAGTGAGCAAGAAAGCCAAGCGGTATATGTGCTGAAAAAGCAGAATGTGGCGCGTATCGATGTCGTGAATTTCATTTCACACGGTATCTCGAAAGTTCCTGGGCAAGCTGAAGAGCAAAACACTGATTCAGAAATGGCTGAAGAAAGTGCCGAGGGTTCTGGCCAAAGCAATCCGCTTGAAAGCTATGCTGAGAATTTGAATGAAGTTGCGCTACAAGGACGCATCGATCCTTTGATTGGACGCGATCACGAAGTAGATCGTGTTGTTCAAATTCTTTCTAGACGTCGCAAAAATAACCCGCTTTTGGTGGGTGAAGCTGGTGTCGGTAAAACTGCGATTGCAGAGGGCCTAGCTAAGAAGATTGTTGAGAATGAGGTTCCTGAGATCATTGCAAATGCTGAAGTTTATTCTTTGGACTTGGGTGCTCTTTTAGCTGGAACTAAATATCGCGGTGATTTTGAGAAGCGGTTCAAAGCGCTATTAGCAGAGCTTAAGAAACGCGAGCACGCGGTTTTATTCATCGATGAGATTCACACGATTATTGGCGCTGGTTCAGCATCCGGTGGTGTCATGGATGCTTCTAACCTACTTAAGCCATTGTTGAGCTCAGGTGAGG
>NZ_LWFI01000580.1:0-662 GCF_001635735.1 Oleiphilus sp. HI0067 | reverse complement strand
GGTTGCAGTATTCATCACTAAACCGTGGCCTCTTATTCGTTATTATTTAATAGCGAGTGCCTTGGAATGCGTAGGTAACTGCATACAAATACCTATCAAAGCGCTTCTAAGCTACTCCTTAATAGGTCTGATAGAAAGTGATTAATGCTGATTTATTGAACTGAGTGCCTTGTTCAATGAATAAACAGGGCACAGATCAGAAACGAAATTACGCGCTGAGGACGTCTTCGATAAAGTCCAAACGGTCTTGGCCAAAGTACATTTCATTATCCAAGAACATTGTCGGTGCACCAAAACAACCGCGCTTAACCGCTGCTTCTGTGGCTTCTNTCAATTGATTTTTAATCTCGTCTTGTTGAACTAACTCTGCAAACGCAGCGGCGTCAATGCCAGCCTCCGTCAATACTTCAGCTATCACCTCTGGCTTACTCATATCCAGACCTTTCACCCACATCGCGTCATAGACAACATCGATATAGGCATCAACACAATCAAGTTCCATTGCAGCAAATACGCCACGCATTAGTTGCAGGGTATTTACTGGGAAGTGCGGGTTCATTTTGAATTCAACACCATAACGACGCACGAAACGCGGAATGTCGCTTAACAACATGTACTTGCCTTTGGCAGGAACCAAGCCCGGCGGTGTATTATTTGTCGCT
>NZ_LWFI01000579.1:0-792 GCF_001635735.1 Oleiphilus sp. HI0067 | reverse complement strand
TGACGAAGTAACTCCAACGAGGCGTTAGGACTGAAAAAATAAGATAACTTAAATCCCAACAATGATGGCACTACAAAGAAATTAACTCGCTGCCTAACTATTAAAATTGGGCGATTTATTAGAAAATATAGCATCGATTGCCATTGAAAAGACGCATGAAAAACATGTACGTGATCAAAGTTAGTGATGTACTAACTGATTTCAATACCAAGTTTCGATCATCATGACATCTCTCAGAATGACATCATTCTAAACGAATATATCCGTCAATATTGTATTTAGAACCCTTATCTAGAGACGATCTAGTTCATTATGTATCAACACCACACATTGCGAGGCAAAAAGCATTTTAGGGCCGACATTAATCTTCTCTGTACCTAGGCGCTTCAAACTATTAAAGCTCTTCTTGGGCATCGGAATGTGGTCCGTCAAAATGAAACAAGGATTTTCTTTGAAGTCCATCGTACGTATCGAATTTCCCTTAACATCCATCATATATAGCTCATTAGTCTTAGCGAGCTCTTTGATTAATTTTTCAAAACTCATGGTTTGAACGGAAATACCTGCTTCTACCTGCTTGAACCTCTCTTTCTCCATACCAGCAGACATCTTTAAAGCCTTAGCAATTTTGTCGAGTAATGCAGCTTCGTGAAATCCGCCAATGTTACTCAGTTCAGATGAGGTAAATGTAACAGTCCGAGAAAAATCCTGCGTACTTTCAAGCACCAAATGCACAACAACATCATGGCGGTGAGACTTGGCAACGAACATTGCATTCATTAAAGTATGGGC
>NZ_LWFI01000578.1:0-992 GCF_001635735.1 Oleiphilus sp. HI0067 | reverse complement strand
TTTTTAATGGATCGTAACCTAGCTGTTGTAACAACTCTAAACGTCTAGGCGAGGCCGAAGCTAACACTAATTGCACTTACCTACCCTCGCAAAGCAAAGCTAATTCTGTCGTATACAACAACAAGAATAGGCCATAAAAACCCACTAAACATAGCCCGAAGCAACAAATCTGAAGGTGCTTCAGCTCGACTTAACAGAGAGGTAAAGGTGTTCACAATCAACAAATGAATAATGACAACAACGAACGCAACAAGAGACTGCTGCAACAAAGGATAAAGCTTAAAGCGCTTGTGCATGCCTATCGCAAGATACGACACGATACTCAAGGCTAAGGCGTTGATCCCAAGGTATACACCACTGATCACATCCAGCAGCAGACCAATAAAAAAGCCTACAGTTATACCAACAGTACTAGGCGAGCGCAGAGTCCAAAAGAAGACTGTCATGACCAACCACTCTGGTCTGAACAACGAAATCATTGCCGGCAAATATATGAGTTCGAGTATCACCGACAACATGAAGGTGATCACCACGGCCAACATACTAGGCTGATAAATCATTGAGCGACCTCAACACCGCTTTGTGGCGCATCATCTTTATTTGGAAAAACTAATAACAATAAACGACTGCGGTTAAGATTAGCTTGCGGAGTGACTTTCACTGTCGCAAATGCTGCTCCTGGATCGTGTGCAACTTTCGTCACGGTCGCTACAGGGTAGCCTGACGGAAAGCGCCCACCTAAACCAGAGCTCACAAGTAAATCTCCTTCCTGAATATCTGCTGTATCTGGAACATTTGCTAACTCTAAGGCGGATAGCGAACCAAACCCGTAGGCAACGGCGCGAACACCATTTCGATTAACCTGCACCGGCACGGCATGACGATCATCTGATATCAACAAAACCCGACTTTGAAACTCACTGACATCAATCACTTGGCCAACTAAGCCATATTCATCTAATACAGCTTGCCCAACATACACACCACTGCTG
>NZ_LWFI01000577.1:0-873 GCF_001635735.1 Oleiphilus sp. HI0067 | reverse complement strand
TAAGAAGCTGTATATTCGCAAGACTTGTTAGAAGCATCCGCGGAAATTTCTTCCGCAAAAACCAACAAGGAGACATTTATGCAAGTAAACATCACCGGTCACCACGTTGAACTAACAGATTCAATGAAAAACTACGTTACTGACAAGCTAGAGAAGCTTGAGCGTCACGTGGACGGTATAACAAATGTGCAGGTCACCCTTTCAGTGGAAAAGCTAAGACAAATTGCGGAAGCCACACTTCACATTAGCGGCGCAGACATTCACGGTACTGCAGAAGACGAAGATATGTATACATCTATCGATAAGCTTATAGACAAGCTTGATCGACAGATACTGAAACACAAAGAAAAACAAGTTGCGCGCTCGCATGGGGCCGTGTAGCTACTCGTAGTATTGGAAGAAAAATGAACGAAGGTTCAATTACTATTAGCTCTATTCTTGTTCCGGGACTGACTCGCGTCAGTTTCCCGGGCACTAGCAAGAAAAAAACACTAGAGCATATCGCAGCTGCAATTTCACAAGAAATCCCCGAGCTGTCTGAAGAAGATTTATTCGAAAATCTAATTGCCCGTGAGAAATTAGGTAGCACTGGAATCGGACAAGGAATTGCCATCCCTCACAGCAGAATGTTGAGATGCTCAAAAGTCATAGGCGCATTATTTACACTTGAACAAGATATCGCGTTTGACGCAATCGACAACCAACCAGTTAATCTACTGTTTGTTCTGATCGTTCCTAAAGAAGCAAGCAGCGAACATTTAGAGTTACTTAGCCAAATAGCGGAAAGATTTAATGACTCTTCTTTTTGCAATAAACTACGTGCTGCATCATCTGATTCTGAGCTTTATACGTTAATGACTGAAAGCTAACTGC
>NZ_LWFI01000576.1:0-890 GCF_001635735.1 Oleiphilus sp. HI0067 | reverse complement strand
AGGGGTAGCTTTTCACAACCGGAGTCAGTAAATCTAGCAACACAAGTGCATTTTCGTCTCCACCGGCCTCATGTTCATCCACCAATTTAGACGCAAACAAACACAGCGCTAAGGAACCTTCTACATAGACTTTCTGAGCCAACAACATACGTTTCACATCAGCATGCTCAACAATATTCACTGGGGCACTTGTAGTGTCTCGATTTGAGGGTTTTCTGCCTTGTGGTCGGTCTTTAGCGAAAGCCAAAGACTCGAGATAACCGCGATAACCGATCATTGCTGCACCAAGACCTACGCCAATTCTGGCCTCATTCATCATCTTGAACATGTACGAAAGCCCTTTCCCCTCTTCACCAATCAAGAAGGCAGTACAGTCATCTTTCTCACCAAAATTCAGCACCGTTGATGTCGTGCCTCGATAGCCCATTTTGTGCAGTAAACCGGCCAACATAACATCATTGCGTTTACCCAAAGAGCCATCATCATTGAGTAGAAACTTTGGGCAAATAAATAAGCTTATCCCTTTCACGCCTTGAGGAGCTCCCTCGACGCGCGCGAGCACCAAATGAATAATATTTTCGGTGATATCTTGATCGCCACCAGAGATATACATCTTCTGACCTTTCAAGCGGTAGCTGCCATCGTCTTGAGGTGTGGCTTTTGTTGTCAGATCTCCCAGACTCGAACCAACATTCGGTTCCGTTAAAGCCATGGTTCCAGCAAATCGTCCAGAGAACATTCCATCTAGATACAAGCTTTTTTGGGTTTCGCTCCCAAACGCATGAATAAGATTCGATGCCGCACTCGTTAAGAATGGATAACCAGCCGTGCTCGGATTCGCGCCTGTAAACAAACCCATACATGCTGAATGCACCAACGCAGGCAGCTGC
>NZ_LWFI01000575.1:0-860 GCF_001635735.1 Oleiphilus sp. HI0067 | reverse complement strand
GACTATTTATATCGCATATAGCAGTGGGCTTGATTCCACTGCTTTGCTTCTCTCCGCGGTTCGCTCACTCCAAACACTAAAACCAACTCAATCATTCTGCGCTATCCATGTTCACCATGGATTAAGTTCTCACGCTGATGCGTGGGCGGAGCATTGCCAAGCTGTTTGTGCCGAATATCAAATACCATGCATTGTTGAGCGTGTTCAACTTGATCTGAAAGGTAAAAGTCTCGAGCAAGCGGCGCGTGAAGCGCGATATGCGGTGTTCAAACGACATGTCGGCACCGATGATATTTTGTTGTTGGCGCATCATCTTGATGATCAAATCGAGACGGTTCTTATGCGACTTATAAGAGAGACTGACTCGAGTTTGTTGGCTGCTATTCCTCACAGTCGGCCTATGGGACTAGGTCATCTCGTTCGACCATTTCTAGATTTACGAAGAAAGGATCTTGAGCAATATGTCCAAGACCAAGGTGTGAGTTGGGTCGAAGATGAATCTAATCGAGACCTTTCGATCACAAGGAATCGCATTCGTCATCAAGTGTTGCCGCGATTGTTGGCTCAGTCAGATAGTTACGTTGATGATTTAGTGTTGTTAAGCAAAGGGCATACTCGAGTTAATGGTTCAGCGTTGCGTTTGGCGCAAGCAGTGTTAAAGCATATGCACATCACGAACTACGCAAACGATCATGGAATTTCTCTTACTAACCTCAACTTACTTGCTAAGCGAGAGCAGACGTTTCTTTTGCGTTGGTGGTTTATTTCTCTGGGGTTAGCGCAACCTTCTGAACGAATTTTTTCGAGGATCTGGACTGAAGTGCTTCCTGCAAAATCAGGTTCTACACCCGAATTAATGT
>NZ_LWFI01000574.1:0-749 GCF_001635735.1 Oleiphilus sp. HI0067 | reverse complement strand
AAAAAGTTTAGAGCGGCTGGCGGCACGATACTAATGATCGAGCACGACTGGACACTTATTCGTGAGCATTGTGATCATTGCTTCTGGGTTGATAAAACAATTCGAGAAATCGATCCTAGAACCATTCAAGTTCAGCAAACTCCTTTTGATCAAGAAGGGGCAGTTTCTTGAATATCATTTATGGCCAATTTAATGATTGGGTGAACGCGGGCTTATTGCCAGATATGTTCGGCTATGAATTCCTTATAAACGCCCTGCTTGCCAGCATGATGATAGGCCCACTTCTAGGCTTACTTGGAACACTTGTTGTCGTAAAACGACTTGCGTTTTTATCTGAGGCTGTAGGTCATAGCGTACTAACCGGCGTTAGCATCGGCATATTACTGGGTGAACCAGTAGAGTCACCACTGATCAGTTTATTTAGTTTCTCTATTCTTTTCGCGCTGTTACTGCAGTGGATCAAAGGACGATCAAGCATTCCTTATGACGCTTTAATTGGCGTGTTCTTATCCTTTGCTCTCGCCTTAGGGGCAGCTCTGCTTTTGTATGTTGCAAAACACGTCAACGCTCACTTGATAGAACAAGTGATGTTTGGCTCCATTCTCGTCACTACGGTGAATGATTTAGTGATGTTGGTGATTATTTGTAGCATCGTTGCAGTGCTGGCTTATCACTATGGCAACCACGCTTATTTGGTCGCGATATCACCTGAAGTAGCACACAGCCAGCGCATCAACACACGCCTTCAT
>NZ_LWFI01000573.1:0-893 GCF_001635735.1 Oleiphilus sp. HI0067 | reverse complement strand
TATTGCTTGTGGATGATTCTATTGTTCGTGGTACGACGTGTAATGAAATTATCCAGATGGCACGTGATGCCGGTGCGCGCAATGTGTATTTTGCGTCAGCAGCGCCACCTGTGCGTTATCCAAATGTATATGGTATTGATATGCCTGCGGCGAACGAATTGATTGCACATGATCGTT
Organism: Oleiphilus sp. HI0067; assembly: GCF_001635735.1. Lineage (NCBI taxonomy): Bacteria > Pseudomonadati > Pseudomonadota > Gammaproteobacteria > Oceanospirillales > Oleiphilaceae > Oleiphilus > Oleiphilus sp. HI0067. Next base: position 716 of record NZ_LWFI01000573.1, on the reverse strand, counting down.
CGGTAGACGAGATAGCTGAGATAATCGGTGCAGATTGGTTGTTGTATCAGGATCTAGATGATTTGGTCGATGCGGTGAGTGCTGGTAATCCTGAGATCACTAAATTTGATTGCTCGGTGTTCGATGGTAACTATGTGACTGGTGATATTGATGACGCTTATCTAGAGCGTTTGGAAAGAAGTAGAAATGATGCCAGTAAATCTCAAGAAGCAAGTATACTAGAGGGTGAAGAGCAATTAAGCCTGCATAACGCAGGTTAGCCCAGTAATCTAGAGATACATAATGCCTAAAAGCAAGAATTTGAAGGCCACCATCCCTGAACCGAATCTTGAAGGTTTATCGGTGGAGACCTTAGCGATTCGCTCTGGCCAGATTCGCAGTCCTGAGCTTGAGCATAGCGAAGCTATTTTTCCAACATCCAGTTTTGTTTTCAATTCCGCGGAAGAAGCCGCGCAGCGATTCTCAGGTGATATTCCTGGAAATGTTTATGCCCGCTTTACAAATCCAACCGTTACTATGCTAGAAACGCGCATTGCTGCCTTAGAGGGTGGTGAGCGTGCAGTGGCAACAGCCTCAGGTATGTCTGCAATTATGGCGACCTTTATGGCTGTTCTTAAGCAGGGCGATCATGTTTTATGTTCGCGTAGCGTTTTTGGAACCACAACGGTTTTCTTAGAAAAATTTATGTCGAAATTCGGCGTTGATGTCGAGTTTGT
>NZ_LWFI01000572.1:0-634 GCF_001635735.1 Oleiphilus sp. HI0067 | reverse complement strand
CACGAATAACTTCAATCTCAATGAAGAACAACGTTAAGAAACCAATCGCATCACTCACTAAAGCCAAAATGCCCGGACGCACTAAGTTACGAAATGCCATGCGTGCACTCATAAGCGCATTTAGGCCCGAGGCTTGCTGAACAGCAATCTGATTTACAATTTGAACACCGTGGCTAATACCAATCGCAAATACCAGGAATGGAATTAGCACCGAATACGGGTCGAGCCCATAACCAAACAAACGCAATAAACCGAGCTGCCAAATAACAGCGACAATAGAAGTCACAATTGGAATCACTGTCGCGATTGGACAGCGAGAATAGATATACAAGAAGCTAAGTGTTAAACCGATAGTAACAAGCGCGAACGTCGCGATCGCACCAATACCGTCAATCAAGTCACCGACTTTTTTCGCAAAGCCTACAATATGAATCGAAATATTTGGATTAGATGCTTGGTATTTCTCGCGAACCTTTTCCTCAAGCTCTTTAGAGAACGCTTGGTAATCGAGAGGCTCTTGAGTTTCTGGGTTAATTTCAAATAACGGCGCATAAATAATGGTCGATTTGAAGTCATCGGCAACTAAACTACCAACTTGACCAGACTTCAATATATTGGCACGCAACTGATCCAA
>NZ_LWFI01000571.1:0-670 GCF_001635735.1 Oleiphilus sp. HI0067 | reverse complement strand
GATAACGGCTCCCAGTTCGAATTCAATCTCAGTGAGCTACATCAAAATATTAACCTATTTGGCTTTATTGCCGGCTATGAAACGGGAGTCATACAAAACCAAGACCCTGTAAACATTAAAGCAGCTGAGCTGATGGGCGAGTTACATGACCAAATGAAAGCCGTAGGCTATGACGGTCACGAACTGGAAGTATATTTAGTCAGATTACTATTCTGTGTATTTGCTGAAGATACTGGGATATTTGATAGACAAGAATTTAAAAACTATATCACGCAAAGGACATGCAATGATGGTTCAGACTTGGCAGGCCACCTTGCCACTCTATTCCATGTATTAAACACACCAGAATCAAAAAGATTAAAAAATAGAGATGAACAATTAGCCGCTTTTCCATATATAAACGGAAAGCTTTTTGAAGAAATACTTCCTCCCGCAGGTTTTGACTCTAAGATGAGACAGGCACTTCTTGACTGCTGCTCACTAGACTGGAGTCGTATTTCACCAGCCATATTTGGCTCGTTATTCCAGTCAATAATGGATAAACATGCTCGAAGAAATCTTGGGGCGCATTACACCAGTGAAGAAAACATTCTAAAAGCCATTAATCCACTTTTTCTAGATGAATTACGCGATGAATTTCTTAGGATAAAAGGAAACAAAAATAAACTCG
>NZ_LWFI01000570.1:0-799 GCF_001635735.1 Oleiphilus sp. HI0067 | reverse complement strand
GCAAATGTACCGGCAACATTATCGCCCGGTATGACTTTGAAACCTTAATAAGTTCTTAACTACGTAAATCGCAATGGATGAGCAGAGGTAAGCAATGAAGGCATATGAAGTAAATTTTGATGGGCTTGTGGGTCCTACTCATAATTATTCTGGCTTGTCGTTTGGCAACATCGCTTCAGAGCAAAGCCTAAAAGATGTATCTAACCCTAAGTTGGCAGCTCAGCAAGGCTTGGCGAAAATGAAAGCCTTATCCGACAAAGGATTGAAGCAAGGTATTTTATTGCCTCACCATCGCCCTGAGATTGATTTGTTACGACAACTTGGTTTCGCGGGTAGCGATGCGCAAGTGCTTGCGCGTGCAGCCAAAGAAGCTCCTGTAATTTTGGGATCGGTGTATTCTGCCTCATGCATGTGGACGGCGAATGCCGCAACGGTGTCTCCAAGTGCTGATAGCCGTGATGGACGAGTACATTTCACGGCGGCTAATTTGAACGCCAAGCTCCACCGAGCGATTGAACACAAAACAACGAGTCGTATGCTCCAAGCGATCTTTTGTAATGAGAGCTTTTTTGCGCATCATGCTGCTTTGCCTAGTGTGAGTCAGTTAGGCGACGAGGGCGCTGCAAATCACACGCGCTTTTGCTCAGAGTATGACAAGCGCGGCGTGCAACTTTTTGCATACGGTCGGACCGCATTTAATGAGTCGGAATTAAAACCTAAGCGATATCCTGCACGTCAAACTTTAGAGGCTTGCCAAGCCGTTGCACGATTGCACGAGTTAGATGATGCGAACGTTGTA
>NZ_LWFI01000569.1:0-367 GCF_001635735.1 Oleiphilus sp. HI0067 | reverse complement strand
GGCCATCATCATTCAAATCAAGAATAGGCTTGCTTGGATTTAAGCCGGTTAGCAACGGCAAGGCATACAAGTAACTCGCACCACCACCTGAACACTCAGATACATCTGGTATCAAACTTGAGAACAAGGCAATCGGACCAACCTCTGAATCAAACAGCAACTCAGGTTTTTGCGTCACACGCTCACCTTCAGCTGATTCGCCAGAAACGATGAAGTCGACATACCAACCTTCGTTACTGTCCCAGTTCACGTCTGTACCAGTGAGAGACTTCACCTCATCCGTTTCCGTAAAGGTTCTAGCCGCTAGATCGGTACGGACAAGCTCTTGCTCAGTTCCGCTATCCCAGATGGTGTAATAGCTTTGGAC
>NZ_LWFI01000568.1:0-2090 GCF_001635735.1 Oleiphilus sp. HI0067 | reverse complement strand
GTTTAAAGGTTCGCGTTTTTGTGCGAGACGCACTCCTGTTTGTTCTCTTTTAGTTTCTCGTAATGCTTGACAAAGCATACAAGCGAACGTATGTTTCAAACACTCGTTTGATTTAGAGTCGAAACCGGCACGTGTACTGTTAACACGGGCTTTGAAATTTAATTAGTTTTCAAACGAAACCGAATAAAATTGAGGTAACGTTATGCCAGAATATAAAGCTCCCCTAAGAGACATTAAGTTCTTAATGGACGAAGTGCTTGATAGCGAACAGCACTACCAAAACATCGGTGCGACTGATGCAACTCCTGACATGATCGATGCGATCGTTGCTGAAGGCGCTAAGTTCTGTGAAGAAGTTCTTGCACCTATTAATCAATCAGGTGACCAAGAAGGTTGTACTTGGAGCGAAGACGGTGTTAAAACGCCGACTGGTTTTAAAGAAGCATATCAGCAGTACGTAGAAGGCGGATGGCCTTCAATGAACGCTCCTGTTGAGCACGGTGGTCAAGGTCTTCCAGAATCGATCAACATCATTCTCAGTGAAATGGTTGGTACTGCTAATTGGGCATGGGGTATGTACCCTGGTTTATCTCACGGTGCACGTGCAACACTTGAAGAGCACGGAACACCTGAGCAGCAAGAGACTTACCTGACTAAACTTATCTCTGGTGAGTGGACAGGTACTATGTGTTTGACTGAGCCGCAATGTGGTTCTGACCTAGGTATCCTTACTACTAAAGCTGAGCCAAACGCTGACGGTTCTTATGCTATCACTGGTACTAAGATCTTTATCTCTGCTGGTGAGCACGACATGGTCGATAACATCGTTCATATCGTACTGGCACGTCTTCCAGGTGCTCCGGAAGGTACAAAAGGTATTTCTTTGTTCGTCGTTCCTAAGTGTCTTCCTGATGCAAACGGTGAAGCAGGTGAGCGTAATGCTGTTTCTTGTGGTTCTATTGAGCACAAGATGGGTATTCACGGTAACTCAACTTGTGTGATGAACTTCGATGGCGCGAAAGGTTGGTTGATTGGTCCAGAAAACAAGGGCCTAAACTGCATGTTTACGTTCATGAACGTTGCGCGTATCGGTACTTCTATTCAAGGTCTTGCGGCTGCGGAAGGTTCTTTCCAAGGTGCACTTACATACGCTAAAGATCGTTTGGCGATGCGTTCATTGACTGGTCCTAAGAACCCAGAAGGTAAAGCTGACCAAATCATCGTGCACCCTGACGTTCGTCGTATGCTTCTTACTCAGAAAGCTATCGCGGAAGGCTCTCGTGCGATGATCTACTATGCAGCTCAACAGGCTGACCTAGTTGCTCACGGTGAAGGTGAAGATCAGAAAGCTGCTGATGAGATGCTTGGCTTCTTGACGCCAATCTTGAAAGCATTCTGTACTGAAGCTGGTTTTGAAGCTGCTAACCACGGTTTACAAGTATTCGGTGGCCACGGTTTCATTGCTGAATGGGGCATGGAGCAAATTGTTCGTGATACGCGTATCGCACTTCTTTATGAAGGAACTACTGGTATTCAGGCGCTTGACTTACTTGGTCGTAAGATCCTTATGAGCCAGGGTGCATCACTTCGCAACTTCACTAAGCAGGTACATAAGTTCTGCCAGGCTAACGAAGGTAACGAAGCCTTGAAACCATTCATCGAGAAACTAACTACTCTTAACAAAGAGTGGGGCGACATCACAATGAAAGTTGGCATGAATGCTATGAAGAACCGTGATGAAGTTGGTGCGGCTTCTGTAGACTTCCTAATGTACTCTGGTTACGTATGCTTGGCATATTTCTGGGCGCAAATGGTTAAAGTTGCTCAAGAAAAGCTAGACGCTGGTACTACTGAAACTGGTTTCTATACAGCTAAAGTACAAACTGCACAGTTCTACTTCGATCGTATCCTTCCACGCACAGCTGCACACGCGCAGATGATTGCTGCAGGTAGCGACTCGATGATGGCAATCGACGAAGAAAACTTCGCATTCTAATTGTCATTATTCATGAAAAAGCCCGCTTTGCGGGCTTTTTTGCGTTATAATGCGCGCGATTTTTTTGGCTGACGGCGTTCTTTGAGCGCTTTAG
>NZ_LWFI01000567.1:0-889 GCF_001635735.1 Oleiphilus sp. HI0067 | reverse complement strand
GCACAAAGCTCTGAAGATTACACCGGATTCAATGCCCTGATCTTCGATGGTACTGAACTTGTATACACGAGTAATCGAGACACGCAAAACTTTCGCATACTTGATGCTGGTATCTATGGTCTGAGTAATCACCTACTCGACACACCTTGGCCAAAAGTAATCAAAGCCAAAGGCGAATTTAAAAAGTGCATCGACGATTCACCAGAGCCAAACACAGATCAAAAAAATGCCTTATTTGCGTTAATGCAGGATCAAACTCAAGCGCCTGAAAATGAACTTCCTAATACTGGACTGGGGGTTCAAAGTGAGAAATTGCTTTCGAGTATTTTCATTCGGAGTAAAGAGTATGGCACGCGCACAAGCTCACTTGTGCGCATTCATCAAAACAAAATTTCGTTAATCGAACGCAGTTATGACACGACTTTCAACTCAGAGAACAGCCAAGACTTGCCCTATACCGAAGTGGAAATAAATCTCTAAGGCGTAGTAAAGAACACGAACCCGGATTAGACCAAGAGAGATCACTATGCATATGCTCATCAAACTCAAGCAAAAATACTTACTAGGCTTTCTCTTTATTTCTTCCTTTCTATGGATAAACCATTCTTCTGCAGAAGAACAAAGCGCCCTAATCTGTAAAGTAGATGGTAGTGATGACGCCTTTAAAATTTATGAAAACCAACGTATCTATGAAAGCGAGCAGTTTGAGCATTACCAACTTATAGACGGTCTCACTGTGTTGGTTGTTAATAAAGACACGATGAAATTCAATCGACTTTCCAACTTAAATTTACTTGCGCATTCAACCATGGACCCAAGTATGCCTCCTGAACCACATCAGTTTTTTAGTGGCGAGTGCAGCAGAGCATAAGTTAACGACCACGAATCA
>NZ_LWFI01000566.1:0-454 GCF_001635735.1 Oleiphilus sp. HI0067 | reverse complement strand
ACGATAATATTGCAGCTCAGCGATCGATTCACGAATATCATCTAATGCTAAATGTGTCCCCTGTTTTTTAAAGCCATCTAAAATTTCAGGCTTCCAACGGCGAGTCAGCTCCTTCAAAGTACTCACATCGAGAGTTCGATAGTGAAAATAGGCTTCCAACTCTGGCATGTATTTGACCAAGAAACGACGATCTTGGCCTACGCTATTTCCACAAATCGGTGATACACCTTTATCAACCCACTCTTGCAAAAACTCAATGGTTTTCAGCTCTGCATCACGCTCTGAGAACTCGCTATCTTTTACTCGCTGAGTTAAACCAGATTCACCATGTGTTCGAGTACACCACTCATCCATCGAATCAAGTAATTCGTCGCTCTGATGCACTGCCATAACGGGCCCTTCAGCTAAGGTATTGAGGTTCGCATCGGTGACGATAGTGGCGATTTCAATAATA
>NZ_LWFI01000565.1:0-787 GCF_001635735.1 Oleiphilus sp. HI0067 | reverse complement strand
CATCAGTATATGGCAATGCGAAAGGGAGTCATAAATGTAGCGGTTTCTGATCATGTAAGGGACCTGATTAGCACTCTAATCGGAGAAAATCGTTTGGTTACCGTGTACAACGGTATTCCCAGAACGTCTCCCGTTAGTTTCGGTCCAGAATCTGATAATAGATTGAAAAAATTGATGGGCTCTTCGAAGAATATGGTTGTTGCAATTGGCCGTCTAAGCCCTGAAAAAAATTTTGCAATGTTGATCAGGGCTTTTGCGCAACTAAAGTCTACAGGAAATGATTCTGTCCTGGTCATTATCGGTGATGGTGTCCTAGATAAAAGTTTAAGGGAGCTTGTTACGGGACTGGGTTGTGATGACCGCGTGGTATTTACAGGGTATCTTCCTAATCCTGCGAAATTAATCGAGGAGGCGTCTTTACTTGTATGTTCTAGTCTACATGAAGGCTTTGGACTTGTTTTGCTGGAAGCCATGAGAGGGGGAACGGCAATTCTTTCTACTCCAGTCAAGTTTTCGGAATATCTCGCTTCAGAGGAATGTGCGATCTTAACGGAAGGATTTGGAGTTGAAGATTTAAAACAAGGATTGATATTTGCTCTGAGTCAAAAGGCTAAACATGAAGAGATGATTGCGCTATCAAAGAGTTTATTTCTGAACAAATTTACTCTTGAGGCCATGGGTAAAAGTTATATCGCTTTATATTCTAAAAGATAACGTGAGAGATGAATATGATTTGCGAGTTATCATTTTGATCTCTGTTCCAACTATTTTCTATTAATAATCCAGC
>NZ_LWFI01000564.1:0-921 GCF_001635735.1 Oleiphilus sp. HI0067 | reverse complement strand
GCGATAGAGGCTGTTTCAAGGTCACGAATCTCACCAACCATTACGATGTCCGGGTCCTGACGTAAGAATGAGCGTAAGGCTTCAGAGAAGTTAAGGCCTACTTTGGCGTTTACGTTAACTTGGTTAATGCCTTCAAGGTTAATCTCTACAGGATCTTCCGCCGTTGAGATGTTTCTCTCTGGTGTATTCAGAATATTAAGACCGGTGTATAGCGAAACTGTTTTACCTGATCCCGTAGGGCCGGTTACAAGAATCATCCCCTGTGGTTGGTGCAAGGCTTCCATGTACATGTCTTTTTGCACGTCTTCGTAACCAAGGGCGTCGATACCCATTTTCGCAGAGCTAGGATCAAGAATACGGAGTACGATTTTTTCACCCCAAAGAGTTGGGAGTGTATTGACACGGAAGTCGATTGCCTTGGTTTTGCTCAACTTCATTTTAATGCGACCATCTTGCGGGACACGCCTCTCAGAAATGTCCATTTGCGACATTACTTTTAAACGCGCCGCAATTTTGGGTGCAAGCTTGATGGAGGGGCGAGATACTTCGTGCAAGATGCCATCTGTACGATAGCGCACTCGGTATGATTTTTCGTAAGGTTCAAAGTGAAGGTCGGACGAGCCTTTTTTGATCGCATCAAGCAGCATTTTATTTACATACTTAACGATAGGGGCGTCGTCTGTATCTGCGGATGTGTTATCTTCTTCCTGCTCTTGACTTTCGTCTAAATCAATATCGAGATCTTCGTCATCAAGATCGCCCATTGAATCGTCTTGTGATTCAAGGTAGCTGTCGATAGCAGAGGATAGTTTGTCGTCTTCGACTAGTACTGAATCAACACTCATCCCCGTGTGGAATTTAATCTCATCGACAGCGTTTACATTTGTTGGATCTGAAACGGCTATAAATAGTCTATTGCCG
>NZ_LWFI01000563.1:0-594 GCF_001635735.1 Oleiphilus sp. HI0067 | reverse complement strand
GGATCAACAAACACTATTCTTCACCTCCTCGCTGCTTTTAAGAACAATTTCTCACGATCGGCATGCGTCGCGAGTGTCGTGCCGTTACCAGGAAGCGAAAGACCAATCGCTTCAGTTAAACAGTTCATTGAATTTGCGGTAAACATTCCAGAGCATGAACCACATGTTGGGCATGCGCTGCGCTCATATTCGGCAACTGTTTCATCATCGGCCGTATCATCCGCTGCGATAACCATCGCGTCGACAAGATCGAGTTTGTGTTCACTCAATTTTGTCTTACCCGCTTCCATTGGGCCACCTGAAACAAATACAACAGGAATGTTTAAGCGCAAGGCTGCCATGAGCATTCCGGGTGTGATTTTGTCGCAGTTTGAAATACACACTAATGCGTCTGCGCAGTGCGCGTTTGCCATGTATTCGACAGAGTCGGCGATGATCTCACGTGAGGGTAAGCTGTAAAGCATGCCATCATGCCCCATAGCAATACCATCATCGACCGCGATGGTATTGAATTCTTTTGCAACGCCACCCGCTTTTTCATTTTGGCGCGCGACGAGTCGCCCCATGTCTTTCAAATGAACATGTCCTGGGACA
>NZ_LWFI01000562.1:0-756 GCF_001635735.1 Oleiphilus sp. HI0067 | reverse complement strand
CAAGCTGACCTGGTACTTATCCACCAAGGAGGCAAAATTATTGCGCACCACAATTAAGTTATTAATCGATGACATAAACAGATCAAACGCCGATTGAGGCAAGTTGAGCGCTTTGTAGTTTTCCCGCAGCAAAACAAGCTGCTCAGCTGCAATATCGTCACTACGATTTTGTTGTTTATTAAGAAGAAATGGCACCATGTTCTCACGAATTTTTTTCGCTTCGACATGATCGCCATTCGCATCAATGAGCTTTAGTAATCGCAAACGTTGATCCAACAATAAGCGTTCATCTTGCGCTAAAAAACCAACTAACTCTTTTACGTAATACTCTTGCATGAAAGCGCTTAATTTACTTAGTGCTCGATACTGACGTTCTTCAGGATCATCGTGCGGATTAATCTGATCAATCTGACGATAAATCATAAGGTAAAGAGTTGCATCAATCGTCTGCAATGCTTCCAACGCACCTTCAGACAACATATCCACAAAAGTACAAGCTTGAGAGACGGCTAAACGGGACAAAGTACTATCGTCTTCGTTTTGGACTGCTGTTTGAATTGCACGTCGGGCCAGAAGATCATTGTTTGGAAATTGGACCAAGGCTTTATCCAAAGCCGTGGCAACGTGCTGTGAGCCAAATTGCTCGGCCTTTTCAGCCCATTCCAACCAAGCCATTGGGCTCTGCGCTAGAAACTCGTGTAAAGACCGTTGCCAAGCGTAAGCATCTTGAACATAACGAGGCTTTGGAAGCTGAAT
>NZ_LWFI01000561.1:0-761 GCF_001635735.1 Oleiphilus sp. HI0067 | reverse complement strand
GCATATAACAATGCTCTATCTTTGCGTCGTGCTCGAGCGGTCGCGACGGTGTTGATTGAAAAGTTTTCGGTGAACAAAGAACACATTCTGATTTCAGGGCAGGGGTTCGATTATCCAATTGCTGATAATTCAACCAAGCGCGGTCGCGCAAAAAATCGCCGCATGATCACTTATTTCGCAAAGCATGACCGATTCCAGAAAACGCAATGGAACATATGGACGGTTGAATTACGCTCGAATCAAAACGACAGTGAAGATAAACGTCGTTTTCAAACTGTTGATATCGAAGAGGCGCTATAACTATGGCTTTTTCAATTAAGAGATGCATTGGCGTTGTATTGCTTTTAAGTTTGCTAGCAGCTTGCGCTAGTAATGACGTGAACAACGAACCGCAGCATGAAGAGCAGGCATCGGAACAATCTGCTGATGATTCTGTGAACACAGAGTTGGTCAGTGCGCCTCAGGAACGAGAGCTCAGAATTGGAATATCTAATTTTGCCGAGCAAGATCTAATCTATGAACTAACCAAAGCATGGTTGGCGAAAAACACAAAGACTCAGCATATTCGTTTAAAGGCCGTGAATTTCGAGAACTTCACAGGCGCGGTAAATGCGATGCGTGACGACAAAATTGATCTTTACTGGGGTTACACAGCGTCATTTTTGAGTGCTTACAATATCAAAACCTCACCACCGTACGACGCTAAACTCGTCTATGAGAGAGTGAAATCTGTTCTAGCAGAAAACGAAAGCCAGTTTTCT
>NZ_LWFI01000560.1:0-744 GCF_001635735.1 Oleiphilus sp. HI0067 | reverse complement strand
TCTAACGAACCGCAACTTTCTTTAACTCTATAAAACAATACCGAACCATCACCATTCCACTCCTTTCTTCTTTCTATAAAATCTATTTGTTGGCTTTCTCCATTTGAGTTGCTCAAATACGCCCGAGCTTGTTCAATATTCGGAGGGAACGTTACAAATAAATTCGTGGGCCCACTTAAAAAAGATGGGATGATTGGTGGCAGTGGTATCAATGGCGATACCATAAAACTATATGTTTTGGCACTATTGCCGTTACAACCAACCTCAACCGACAAGTTCATGCTTTCTAGAATACTTGTGTTCTGTGTCAGGGACGTAGTTACCGATTCACTTCTCGTCAAACCTGTCATGGCACACCCATGCAAAAACAAGGCAATAGACAAAAACATCAGCTTATACATTGGCACTATCATACGGAGACATTTAACAGTGTGTTCAACGAACCCTCCGGTGCGCTAAACACTTTTTAGGCTTTCAAAACGGGTAATCATAACTACCATCATTGTAAGTCATTATTACTTCTTCTGTTGAAATATCGATGTTCTTTGCGCCTTCCTTTTGCGCTATATAAGCCAAAGATTTCACGGTTAAATCTGGAGCATCATCTAGTTTTATAGAGGTCATACTTATCGGGGCACAATCAGCAAATATGCCATTTGCTGTAAGCTCTAAATAAGCTTTTGGGCTACCACCATCTAATGTTTGCCAGCCATCTGTAGATAGTAAAGTTGCAACACCAATAGG
>NZ_LWFI01000559.1:0-800 GCF_001635735.1 Oleiphilus sp. HI0067 | reverse complement strand
CAGAAAGATTGCTTGGGTCGCTGGCGCCAGCGGCTTAATTGGACGAAGTCTCGTACAACAGCTCTGTGAAGATAAACAATACGAAGAAGTCTATGCCTTTGTTCGATCACAAAACTCATCAGATTATCAGCATCAGAAACTCAGCTACTTTATTTGTGATTGGAACAAGCTTCTTCAGAATCCAAGCTCTTTCGAAGCACCAAGTCATGAGGTATCGGACTTATTTTGCGCCTTGGGCTCAACCAAAAAGAAAACGCCAAATGCTATGGAATATGTGCGTATTGATGTGGAGTATCCTGAAGCTTTCGCGAAACTAGGTAAAGAGCATGGCGCTGGTTTCTACGGGCTTGTCTCTGCAAATGGCGCAGACGGAAAAATGCCATCCACTTATCTCAGCATGAAAAAAGATGTCGAACACAGAATCAAACATTGCGACTATGCACACGCCGCTATTGCACGGCCAAGTTTATTGCTAGGAGATAGAGAAGAATTTCGCCTTGGCGAAAAAGCATCTGAGTTCATCTGCAAACTATTGCCCGGAAATTTGAAAGCCATTGATGGCGCAGATGTCGCAGCCGCATTGATTCGTTCAGCCTCATCAAAAGATTTAGGATTTTCGATTCTTAGTTCGAAATCCATGCAAGGTGCTGCTAAGTGAGCAACATAAGTACAAACATCGAATCACTAATTGCAGATACGCAATCATGCATGCTTGCCACGCTCGATCAAAATAAACGGCCCGACGCATCAACAACCCCTTATATTCTCGAAAACAAAAAGCTGTACATTTTTATCAGTGA
>NZ_LWFI01000558.1:0-711 GCF_001635735.1 Oleiphilus sp. HI0067 | reverse complement strand
GCCGCCAAATAAATGCATAAACAAATAACGCATACTGGCTTTGTATGCGGAGTTTGTTGCGCCAGCCCAGATCACTGCGGTAGAGCCAATTGCCATTAACTCCCAATAAATAAATACGCTGATCAAGTCGCCAGAAGAAGTCACCCCGATTGCGCTACCGGCGTATAAAAACGCTGCAGATAACTCCAAGGTGGAAGCGGTACGCATCGCATAGATGCCACCAACCAAGACCATCAAAGAAAAGATAGTCGCAAACAACTTGCCTACGGTTGAAAAATCAAGCGGTGATAGCGTGTATTCAAGAAAACTTGTTTGCCAAAGCGCGTTATCGGGCAAGGTCCAGATAAGTGTCAATGCAAGTACAGGCAAAGCCACAAGTACAGCTTGTCTCAACAAACCCTGAGTAATAGGGATCAATAGCGCCCCAATGATAATTATCCAGCCTGGTGGAAATTCAATCATCATAATAATCCTCTCCACGCTTCAAGACGTAGCCAAGCACTTTTGCGCCGACCACCATAGCGGCACATGTAACAAATCCATACCATGCTGAAAAACCAAAGGTGCCATCAATACCAAAGTGTTCATGCTTATGAATCAATAATTCAGATAAGACGGTCAGAACCAAAATGGCGATAAATACCTTCCAGAGCAAACTGATCGATGCCGGTCTCATTAACCAATGTTTTTCAGGTTCATTCATAGAGACAG
>NZ_LWFI01000557.1:0-10621 GCF_001635735.1 Oleiphilus sp. HI0067 | reverse complement strand
CAATACTAGTTATGTTTAAGCTCACTAATACGGTCTCTTAGGGCTGCCGCACGCTCAAAATCTAAGGCCTTCGCGGCGGCGTACATTTCGTCCTCTAACGCCTTAATTGACTTCAGTTTAGAGCCGGAATCAGCGCCGTAGCTCCCACTTTCTTCAGCAACTTTTCTACCGCCAACCTTAACCCGCCCAGGAATTACGACCGCGCCCTCCATGATATCTCCAACAGATTTGTTGAGCGATTTGGGCGTCAAACCATTCTCTTTGTTGTACTCTTCTTGTTTTGCTCTTCGTCGCTCGGTTTCATCCATAGCACGCTGCATTGAACCCGTCACACGATCTGCATACAAAATTGCTTTACCATTTATATTTCGCGCTGCCCGACCGATCGTTTGAATTAGCGATCTATCAGATCTTAGAAACCCCTCTTTGTCCGCATCTAAAATCGCGACAAGAGCTACTTCAGGCATATCCAAACCTTCCCGAAGCAAATTAATACCAATCAATACATCAAATACGCCCTTGCGTAAGTCTTGAATAATTTCGACTCTTTCTACGGTATCAATGTCGGAGTGTAAATATCGAACCTTAACGCCATGCTCCATTAGGTAATCCGTTAGATCTTCTGCCATCCGTTTGGTAAGCGTCGTAACAAGCACTCGATCACCTGCCTCAACAGATTTATGAATCTCCCCGAGCAAATCATCAACCTGCGTTGTAGCTGGACGAACCTCTAAAATTGGATCGAGAAGCCCTGTCGGCCGCACAACCTGTTCAACGACCTGCCCTGCATGCTCTTCTTCGTATTTCGCAGGCGTGGCCGAAACAAAAATTGTCTGTGGGCAGATTCTCTCCCATTCATCAAAGCGCATCGGTCGATTATCAAGAGCACTAGGTAAGCGAAAACCATATTCGACTAGAGTTTCTTTTCTAGATCGATCGCCTTTATACATTGCCCCAATCTGAGGGACGGTAACATGCGATTCATCGATTACCATAAGTGCGTTCGCTGGCAGGTAATCAAACAATGTTGGAGGTGGCGCTCCGGCAGGACGTCCTGACAAATACCTAGAGTAATTTTCGATCCCGTTGCAATAACCAAGTTCGTTCATCATTTCTGTATCATATCGCGTCCTCTCTTCAAGACGCTGTGCTTCAACCAACTTGTTATTATCCTTGAGTTGAACAAGCCTCCCGGACAACTCTTCTTTAATTTGGTCTACCGCATCCAAAATGGTTTGACGAGGGGTTACATAATGCGACTTCGGGTAAATTGTGATTCTAGGTACTCTACGCAATACTTCGCCGGTAAGCGGATCAAACTCAGATAACTGCTCTACCTCATCATCAAACAACTCAATACGAACTGCATCCCGCTCTGACTCGGCCGGGAATACATCAATGACATCCCCCCTGACGCGATATGTTGCGCGCTGAAGTTCCATATCGTTTCTTGTGTACTGTAATTCGGCTAGACGCTGAAGAATCTTGCGCTGATTTGTAATTTCACCACGATCTAGGTGGAGCATCATTTTCATGTAGGATTTAGGATCGCCCAGACCATAGATCGCGGATACAGTCGCTACGATTATTGTGTCTTGACGCTCCATCAACGCCTTCGTCGCGGACAATCGCATTTGCTCAATGTGCTCGTTGACTGACGCATCCTTCTCGATGAATGTATCCGATGCAGCAACATATGCTTCAGGCTGGTAATAGTCGTAATACGATACAAAGTATTCAACTGCATTGTCGGGGAAAAACTCCTTAAACTCGCCATAGAGTTGTGCTGCTAAGGTTTTATTATGCGCCATGATGATGGTTGGCCGTTGAATCTTTTCGATGACATTTGCAATGGTAAATGTCTTACCTGATCCCGTAACACCAAGTAAGGTTTGGTGCATTAATCCATCATCAATGCCATCGACTAAACCCGCGATGGCAGTTGGCTGATCCCCAGATGGAGAAAATTTGGAAGAGACTTTAAATTCCTTGGTCTTCATATTTCAGAAACAACTATGCAGTGGTAAACTTACGCCCCGCAATACTGAGTGCTATAAATAACGCTCAGATTTGGAAGCTTTATCGGTCAATTTTCGCAAATGCTAACAAAAAGTCTTCGTTAGTACGCGTATTCATTGAACGTAACAATCATAGAGTTGAGGCATACATCTTGGAACCTTCATTATCCAATCGTGTTCAAAATATAAAACCATCACCAACACTTGCTGTAACAAATAAGGCAAACGAATTACGTGCTGCCGGCAAGGACATTATTGGCTTAGGCGCTGGCGAGCCAGATTTTGATACACCTCAACATATTAAAGATGCCGCAATTAAAGCCATTGATAATGGCCAAACTCGCTATACAGCAGTAGACGGCACGCCCGAGTTAAAACAAGCAATCATCGCCAAGTTCAAAAACGATAACGGTTTATCTTACGAGCCAAATCAGATACTCGTTTCATGCGGCGGCAAACAGAGCTTTTTCAATCTCGCACTTGCGCTGTTAAATGAGGGGGACGAAGTCATTATTCCTGCGCCTTACTGGGTATCATACCCAGATATGGTGAAGGTAGCTGATGGAACACCAGTAATTATTGAATCTGGCGCTGATCAGCGCTTTAAAGTTACTGCCGAACAAGTCGCAGCAGCGATTACTCCAAAGACAAAATTGTTCGTTATTAATAGCCCTTCAAACCCAACAGGCATGGCGTATACGACTAGCGAGCTTAAAGATATTGCGGAAGTGTTGTTAGCGAATCCGCACGTAATGGTTGCGACCGACGATATGTACGAACACATCTTATGGAACAAAGAAGGCTTCCATAACATCCTAACGGTCTGCCCAGAGCTTTATGATCGTACGTTTGTACTTAATGGGGTATCAAAAGCTTACAGCATGACTGGCTGGCGTATTGGTTACGCAGCAGGACCTCAAAAAGTCATTGCAGCAATGAAGAAGATTCAATCGCAAAGCACCTCAAATCCAGCATCTATCTCACAAGCTGCCGCTACCGCTGCACTAACTGGTGATCAAGAGTGCGTAGATGCAATGGTCGTTGAATTCAAAAAGCGCCATGACTACCTTGTCGAAGCGCTGAATGACATCAATGGCGTCAATTGCCTTGCCGGTGACGGAACGTTTTATGTATTCCCTGACTTCAGCAATGCAATTGAACAGAGTTCTGCAAACTCAGATATCGGACTAGCCGAATTACTCCTTTCAGAAGCTGGTGTCGCATTAGTGCCAGGCTCTGCGTTTGGTTCGCCAGGGTGCATGAGACTCAGCTTCGCGACGAGCATGGAAGTCCTTCAAGATGCTGTTTCAAGAATCAAAAAAGTTCTTGGATAAACGCTTGACCAAGGCGCGTTAGATCATTACTATACGCGCCTCTTATGAAGTTCCCCGATAGCTCAGTTGGTAGAGCAACGGACTGTTAATCCGTGGGTCGCTGGTTCAAGCCCAGCTCGGGGAGCCAATTTCATAAGACATATTCTTAAAAGACGTCAGTGAAAGCTGTACGTCTTTTTTTATTCCTGCAATTTATGCATACAACGAATCCGTGGTAAACCCTACCGGCTTTACCTAGATCAAGCCCAGCTCGGGAAGCCAATTTCATAAGACAGATTCTTAAAAGACGTCAGTGAAAACTGTACGTCTTTTTTATGCCTGCAATTTATGCATACAACGAATCCGTGGTAAACCCTGCCGGCTTTACCTAGATCAAGCCCAGCTCGGGGGAGCCAATTTCATAAGGCATATTTCTAAAAGACGTCAGTGAAAACTGTACATCTTTTTTTATGCCTGCAATTTATGCATATAACGAATCCGTGGTAAACCCTGCCGGCTTTACCTAGATCCAGCCGAACCGAAAAGCCTATCAAAACACAAAAATCATCCCAGCAAACCCTGCAGAGTTTTATAAAAATACTATAAGTATTGATAAAAGCTTTCTGAACATCAGACAATTTGATGCTAATACTAAAAATAAAACACTTTGCTATTACTCTATCGATATTCATTAGTAGCTCGACGGTCTACGCACAGCCCGAGGTGATCAAGGTAAATATTTTGCCAACCATCGAGCAAAATCTTCCCGTTACAAGCTTTAGGTTAAGACGAGCACTTACAAGAACCGAACTGGCATTCGAGCTATAAAACCTTCCCAATAGACGCTCTTTTCAAGAACTTCTTTCAAGCTCAATAGGCTTAGAATTATTCAGAACACCAAGCGCTATAAAATACACGCACGAGATCATTAAACTTGAACCACCAATCAGCATATTTGAGTTCACTGTATTTACTACAAACAAAAGACATCAATTATGCGAAGTGAGCGAGAACAAACTTAAAGAGAAAACAGCCGCCGGAATTCATGGAGTAAAACTATACAAAACTTACTTTGAACCACTGTTTGCATCAATAAATTTAGTACCAAACACTGAATCTGTCGTTAAGTTCGTAAAACTTGGAAGGTCAGACTTTGGGATACTGCCGACACCAACATTAAAGTCTCTGAATGCTAGCCAGCGCGACAGTCTATTTCTGTGTAATCAGTTTGTGGCTGAGTTTCGCTTTCATGCCCACTTACACACGAAATATAAATGGGCTCAAAAACCGATAGAGAACTTACTTATAAGAGAATTTAAAAACTAATCTGATGCACACGGTCTAATTAACCCCAGCAGATATGGTAGACGAAAATTCTCCTTGAACATCATCAGAGTCAACCGTTGCAATCGCGAAATAATAGGTACCACTATTCAAATTATCTAGCGTGTATTGCGTTACGTTACCACCACTAATGTTAATCGTATTGGCCATACCTCCGGCACTGCTTCCATACTTAATGACATAGCCATTAATTTCATACAGTTCAAGATCACTACCATCTTCGCGTTCAACCGGAATATCCCAAGACAGAGAAATGCTGCGTGAAGAAGTATCATTTGAACCGCCATTAGACTGCTGGCCATCATTGGAATTAGCGTCGTCCGAAGAATCACCACTATTCTGGTTGTCAGCAACATATTGATCATCGGTTGAATCACTTGAATCGTCAGGCTGACTAGCATTTTCATCGTCAGCGCTTAGTACTTGGACAACAACTTCCGCAGTTGCGCTTGTAACGACACTTGATGGATTAGATACGCGTAGAGAGTAAGCTCCTGAATCATTGATACTCACTGAACCCAACACTAATGCAGAAGTTGTTGCACCTTCAATCAACTCACCATCTTTAAACCACTGATAAGACATTGGCAAACCACCAATAATATTTGCCGTCAACGATACCCGTTCACCGGCTTCAGTTACCACACCAACAGGCTGAGTCATAATCTGGACTCGCTGAACCAAAGCCCCTTGATCCATCGCACTATTCTGCACCTGAACAAGCTCAGTTACTAACTGATCATAATTCGACTCATCTTGACCTAAGTGCAAGCTAGTTACATCTGAAATAACGCCTTGTGCAGCGTAAACCAACTCATCAACAGCTACAGTGCTTGAGCCTTCTTTATCAAACAACACTAAACTGCCGCTTGCCTTCAGATTCATTTCGATCTCTTCAAGTACGTCAGTCACACCATCGTATGCCCCGCCATTAGCTAGCTCATGCATACCCGCACTAATAGAAGATAATTTAACCCGCTCCGCGCTTGCAGACGACCTTTCTTCTACTTCTGTAATATCTATAGGCTCCCGTAATAAAGCACCTTGCTCAAGATCGAACAGGCCCTCTATTTCATTCTGTGCGGCTTGAGTGGCGGCGATGGTTAGACCACTATCAGAATACTCTGCTTTTACGCGCACCATGTGGGTAAAAGGCGTAACATGAACACTGTTATCAGAAACAGACTCGAGAACAGGGCTAACGCTTGACAATACTAAGTCAGCACCTGGCGTAAAATCTTCGCCGAAATCGTACACACCGTTTTCGCTACAACCGCTCGTCGCCTCACAAGTCATTCGCGTTTGCTCATCAGCCGTCACCTCAAAAACAATCTGCTCACCTACAACACTGCGAGGAAGATTAATTGAGTAATAGCCTTCAGAATCTGTGCGCACCGGACTCCCAACTACTGAAGAGGCGACATTCTTTTGGCCATTCATTTGAATACGATATGCCGTCACCAAACCCTGCTTGATGACACCTTTGACTGCGCGACCACTTACAGACACCTCATCTGACAATGCAGCGGTTGCAACAGGCGCCGCGCTAGCGTCATCAGAGCCGGAACCGCCACCCCCGCATGCCGCGAGCCCTAAAACGCTTGCTAGGATAGAGGTTTTCAATAAGTTTTGAGTCGCTTGGTAAACCATCTTAATTCTCACCAAAATTCGTATCAGTGAGAAAAGCGTAGTCGTACCTCAGGAATTTAGACGGAATTACATCGCATATAATGCTAGCTTTGCGTCATATTTTTGACCAATTTGCGTTTTGTGAATTACTGCAAATCCAATATAAGTGCTAAGTCACGCAGAACCTGCTAACTAGTAGTTTTGTGCAACAACTTTGCAACGGGAGCAAAAGACTTTCGATGCTCTGGACAAACACCATGTTGATCAAGCGCAAGAAAATGCGCCTTTGTGGGATAGCCTTTATGCTTCGCGAATCCATACTGAGGATAGCAAGCATCCAGACGAACCATATCAGCGTCGCGCCATACCTTGGCGAGAATAGAAGCGGCGCTAATACACTTCGCCAATGCATCCCCCTTTATTAAAGGACTTGCTGAGCAATTGAGACCCTTTGGAACACGATTTCCATCGACAAGCAAATGCTCGGGACGAACGCTAAGAGAGTTAACCGCACGCTCCATCGCTAACATGGAGGCGTGGAGAATGTTTAGCTCATCGATCTCCGCTGGGCTTGCTTCAGCGATAGACCACGCAAGCGCTTTACTCTTAATTTCGTCAGCAAGTTTCGTGCGTTTTTTTTCAGACAGTTTTTTAGAGTCTGCTAAACCTTCGATTTCTTGGTCAGGATCAAGAATTACGGCTGCAGCAACCACAGAACCAACAAGCGGCCCTCGGCCAACCTCATCAACTCCAGCTAATAACTGCCCAGAATAGCCCTTAGCGTACTGAAAATCATCACGGAAGAAGCATTCCATTAACGGCGAACCAAATCCAAAACAGCTTGAGCAGCTTCGGAACTAGCGTTACGTTGCAGGCTTTCATGTAGAGAAGTGAAAGTAGCAGCGACTTCGTTCTGACCCTCATCAGAAAGGCGCTCTAAAGCAGCCTTAGATATATTAACCGGCGTTGCGTCGTCTTGTAACAACTCTGGCACTAGTAGCTTATTCGCTAATAAGTTTGGCAAAGCGACAAATGGCGTCTTAATTAACCTCTGCATCACCCAGTACGTAAGCTTGTTCAAACGATACGATACAACCATTGGCCGTTTCATCAACATACACTCAAGCGTAGCAGTTCCAGATGCTAGCAAAACCAAATTGGAAGCTGCCATCACCTCGCGTGAACGCCCAAGTACTAACGAAACGTTGAGATCCGGGAATTCTTTTAATATCTCTTCAACTTGGTCGAAACGATCTTGATTAACACAAGGAACAACAAACGTTGTCGATGGATTCTCTTTTCTGATTAATTCTGCAGCTTCAAAGAAGGAGCGAGCGATACGGCTTACCTCGCCCGAACGACTTCCCGGCAATATGGCTACCATGGAGTCCATATTTTGGAGACTTAAAGCCTTTCGTGCTGCTTCTCGATTAGGCTTAAGGGGTATCAAATCGGCGAGAGGGTGTCCGACAAACCGAACAGAAACATTGTGCGATTTATAAAACTTTGCTTCAAACGGAAATAGGGTCAACATCAAATCAACCGCGCGGGCAATCTTAACAACACGCTTCTGACGCCATGCCCATACCGACGGACTGACATAATGCGCGGTCTTGATTCCAGCTTGCCGTAACTGCAACTCTAAACCGATGTTGAAGTCAGGCGCATCGATTCCAATAAAGACATCTGGCCGATTCGCTAAAAAATGCTTTTTGAGCCCGCGCCTTATCCCGACTAACTCAAAAATACGCCCGAGAACCTCAAACAAGCCCATTACAGATAGGCGCTCCATCGGGTAAAGGGATTCAAAGCCCTCTTTTTGCATCAAAGGACCACCAATTCCCGTAAAACAAATATTTGGATCGTGCGCCTTAAGCTCTTTAACTAAACCAGAGCCCAATATATCCCCTGAAGCTTCACCGACCACAATACCGACGTGAAGGGGCTTATTTGCTGGGCCATTCGACATAAAGTTAACGCATCAATCCGCGATCAGATCGTTCGATACTTTCGATGAATGTCGCGATTATGCCGTCAATGTCCTCAAGCCGCTTCAACTCGTCTAAAGCATCAGTCAAACGAAGACCATTGCGGTACAGTGTGCGATATGCGGATTTAAGTAGCTTAAGTGATTCTGGAGAAAAGCCTCTGCGTTTTAAACCTTCAGAATTAAGCCCATGAGCCGAAGCAGATTGGCCACTTGCCATCACAAAGGCGGGAATATCGCGCAACACAATACTGCCGCCAGCACTCATAGCATGCGCCCCCACCTTACAAAATTGATGAACCATGGTGCCACCACCAAGTATTACGTGATCATCAACATGAACGTGACCCGCCATGGTTGCAGTATTTGCAAATATGCAGTGACTGCCGATACGACAATCGTGTGCTACATGCACGTAAGCCATAAACAAATTGCCGTTACCAATGGTAGTCACCCCTTCATCCTGAATCGTTCCACGATGAATGGTGCAGCCTTCACGAACTATGTTGTCGCTACCCATTACCAGACGGGTTTTTTCACCCGCAAACTTCTTGTCTTGGCACTCTTCCCCAACGCTCGCGAATTGGTAAATTTTATTTCCTGACCCGATTACCGTCGGGCCATTAATTACGACATGCGAACGAATATCGCAGTTGTCTCCAATTTCTACATCCGGGCCGATAACCGAGTAGGCACCGATCGAAACATTCGCGCCGATTTTGGCGCTAGGATCGATGATCGCAGTAGAATGAATTGTCATTAACGTTCTCTCTCAGCGGTCATAATTTCCGCAACACAAACCATCTCGCCATCTACAAGAGCGCGGCAGTCAAACTTCCAAATATTGTGCTTAGCCGACAATATGTCTGACTCAAGCACTAACTGATCTCCAGGCACTACAGGACGTTTAAAACGAACTTTATTAACGCCCGCAAAGTAATGCACTAAATTCTCATTAGGCTTTTTATCTGTTGTCACGAAACCCAAAATGCCAGATATCTGAGCAAGCGCCTCTAAAATGTATACTCCCGGCAGAATTGGCATCCCAGGAAAATGCCCCTGAAAGAACCCTTCGTTAATAGATACATTTTTATATCCTGTAATTCGCTCACCACCAACAACAGAGGTAACTCGATCAACAAATAAAAAGGGCGGTCGATGGGGTAGATATTCATGAATTTCACCGATATCCATCGTGCGCACAGTATTTTCCGCCGTCATATTAATTCCCTTATTCTGGATTGATCGAGTCTAGTCGTTTTTCAACAGCCTTCAAACGAGACTCTGTACTATCTAAGCGTCGCAGTCGTGCAATGCTGCGCTTCCAATCTTTGTTACTCTGAACACCTGTGCCGGAGGAATATGCGCCAGGTTCGGTCAAGCTCTTTATGACCATGGTCATTGCAGTAACATGCACACCATCAGTAATCGTCAAATGCCCAGCAATACCACTTGCGCCGCCGACGATACAATTCTTACCTATCGTTGTTGACCCTGCGACAGCGGAACATGCTGCAATCGCGGTGTTTTCGCCAATCACAACATTGTGAGCAATCTGTATTTGGTTATCTAAAATAACGCCATTGCTAATAACAGTATTATCGAGCGCGCCACGATCGATCGTAGTATTCGCACCAATTTCAACATCATCGCCGATAACTACGCCACCCAACTGACTAATACGTTGCCAACCACTACCTGTCGGCGCAAATCCAAAGCCTTCAGATCCTATCACCGCCCCTGCTTGAACAGTACAACGCTCTCCAATCGTCACCCCATGATAAACAACAACGTTACTATAGAGACGAGAATTGGAACCAAGCTCAGAATTCGCACCGATTGACACGTTATCACCGACATATACGCCATCACCGATCACGACATCATCTGCGATGACAACGCCATGTCCAATATATACATTACTCCCAATACTCGCTGATTCCGCAATAACGGAGCGATCAGAAATGTCGGGCGTAAAATTAGCGACGGAATCCCACTCGACACTTAGTTTGGCGTATGCGAGGTATGGATTCTCATGAACGAGAGCATTTCCCTCGAAACCTTCTGCGAGTTTAGGCGATAAAATGACAGCGCCTGCTGAGGTCGTCGCCAAATGCTTTACATAGGCAGGATTTGCAATGAAGCTCAACTTAGCCTGATCCGCATCCTGAATAGTCGCTAAGCCATTAATGGCTAATGACTCGTCACCTTGAACAGAGCCACCAACTTTTTCAGCAAGCTGGATAAGAGTAAAAGTCTTTTGAAGCATATATAATCGTCAGAACTCTATTTTAATGCATCAAGCATATCGATGATTTTTTGTGTGTAAT
>NZ_LWFI01000556.1:0-13433 GCF_001635735.1 Oleiphilus sp. HI0067 | reverse complement strand
ATTTGAACAAATATATCCGACAAACCTTTTTGCTCAATCAGCTCAAATTCTTCACGAATAAAGCCACCCCAACCAAAGGTAAGCACTTTTAACCTGCGCCTGTAGCGTTCATCTTTCGTAATCAGGAATTCAATAGCCTCAACAATGTATTTGAAACCTTTTTGGGCCATAAAACGACCAAAAAAACCTAGCAATAACTGATCAGAAAAACCCAGCTCTTCTCGGAAGTCTCGCGGCTCTTCATTATAAAATTTCTCAGTATCTACGCCATGTAAGATGGTGTATATTCTGAAATCTTCGATTTTTGGAAAAAACTCAAGAAAGTTCGCTTTACAGTCTTCACTTACTACGTGAATAGCGTCCATTCTCCTAAAAGTCAGAGATAATAAGAATTTTTTGAACCTGCCCTTCCAACCTGAAAACTGTCTCTCAAGGAAAACATCATGCACCGTCATGAGGTGAGGTGTCATGTGACGTAAAGGTCTACCTAGCCCCACCAAGGCACCCGCGGTAAAACCATGACAGTGAACCAAATCAAAGCCTCTCCGAACTGTATCTCTGTAGGCGAAGAATAGATCTTTACTCGAATGCTCACAATATACGAAAGACAAAGAGGCTCTACTGCACCTCTCTCTTAAAAACTTTTCACCGCCTTCAAACCTAGGCATAACAAAAGTAAGTTCGTAACCATCAAAACAATTCTGCGAATAAATATAACTAAAATAAGTTAATATCCCTCCAACCGGCCAACGAGCGACGATCAATAGGCGCTTTTTAGTCATACTCCCTATACCTCTTCACAAAAACACGCTCTACGGAAATTATTAAGCCCCCAAACATATACCAGTAGTACTGGGACAAACCAAAGTAATTAATACTGTATACGAGATACATCCAATAAATTGCAACTAATGCATAACTCACTCGCCCCCAAAATAAGTTGTACGAGTGCTCGCAATCATTCATGAGTACCTTTATGCGCTTTAAACCAAACCAAATTTGCTTAAGGTAACCTAAAAACAAGACCATCCCAAAAACACCGATCTCAATTAGAAGCTCTGCATAGAGGTTATGGGAAGCCCTACTTTTACCCCATTCATGGTATTTTACTTCAGGAGTTGTGCCCAACCCATTTCCTAAAATTGGTCTTGTTGTTAAACCTAGTTTCATCTCATTTACCATCCCACTCATTCTCCCTTCAGCAGTTGCTGACGAAACAGTATCTGACGATACCAATGATAAATAGCGATCTTTCTGAATGTCGGACATCACAGACCAAGCAAGAATAGCTACTCCAAAAGCAGAAATAATTAGTAAAAGCTTATAACTAGACCGTTTAAAGACCATCCAACCAACAACGCCCAGCGCGAGCAAAGCTCCACGAGACATTGTTAGAATAAGGGCATATAAAAGAGGCGGGATAAGGACAAGAAAGAAGACTTTACGCTTAATTCCACTCGTCCATAAAAAATAATAAAGGAATGGTACAACCGTGGCTATAACAAAACCGAGTTCATTTGGATTGATTACATCTGAAGGTGCTCCTGCTAACCGTTGAGCAAACCCCTCGTCACCAATAAAAGTCCTATCACCCCAATACCCTTCTGTTAGATTTAGATAAAGCGGCTCGTAAACACGAAAAACTTGGCAAGCTACAAAAACAAATACAAATAACTTTAGTCTTTTCTGGGTATCGATAATCATTGCCGTAAAAAAGAAAAAACATACAGCCTTAACAAAGTCTGGAAAATTATTCAACGCGCTCCCTGGCCATCTTACAAGAAGAAAGCTCAAGCCAAGATAAACTATTAACCACTTAATTTTTTTAAAAGACTCCTGCTGATAAATATCTAAAAACTTTCCTCTCTGAACGAATAAAAGAGCCGTTAACACTAAAACAATCAGAAGGGTTGGACGGATAATCCCGTATCCAGGTATGCGAGCGCTTAGGTGAAGAAAAAAATCTATTAAGAAATATATATATAACCAAAATGTAAAACCGCTTACAGGTTCTGTATTGGAAAGTGACATAGCCTTATCAATAGTTTCTGAAGGACCTGCGGCTAACAAACAACACCTTCCATACGATTGTGCGCCCCTCGAAGTTTTGCCATGAGAGTTTCTACACCATTTACAGACTTGTAAAACTGAAACCACTCCTCAGATGCAGTATGCCGTCTCATTTCATACAATTTTGTAGCCGCCTGACTATCGTAAAAAGCTGTCACAGATGAACAAAAGCCATTCTTTCTTATCACGTTAATGACACCCTCATTGAAGTCATTTGGCTGTCCGTTAGGAAAACAAAAATCTCGATCATTTATACCCAAATTTTCAGTCATCAACTGCATACAATGCGAAACTTCGATCTCTAATTGTTCATCACTGACCTGTCCTAAAGAGGGATGGGTATGAGTATGGCCACCAATCTCAATGCCATGCGACTGCATTTCTCGCAATTGTCCCCAAGAACAAGCTTCATAACCTACTGGGGCAGTCGCTGGAAACTCTATATTCAGGGCTTCATAGAAGCAATTGATCCAAATATGTTTATCTTCATCAGAAATAGAGAGCAAATACCCAACAATTTTACTCCAAAGCAGTGGTCGGGTGTGCTCATTAATTGCTTGAGAAGGAATAGAATTTCCGTCCATTACTAATTCAGAACTCAATACTTCTGCATTGTTTAACGCCCAGCTTATCTGGTCGGGCCATAGCCAAAGCTCTTTATTTACGAAGCCCGTTGTCACAAACAATGTTGCGGGTAATTGGTGTTTTTTCAATAAAGGATAAGCAACTTCATAAAAATCCCGATAACCGTCATCCACAGTTAAAACCAAACTATTTTCAGGCGGTGAGATGCCTTTCTGCTTGCAGGAACGCAGCTCAGAAAGCGAGATAACATTGAAATGTCTCTCAAGGTAGGTGAGCTGTTGATCAAGCACCTTGGAGGAAATATGGCCCGATTCTGGCTCCTTGCTGAACCGATGAAACATGATAATGCGAGGTTCGTTGCGCATGAGCCAACGTATAAAGGCATAGCCTCCTAACGGTCCCAGCATTTGGATTATCTTGGATTTTGAAATCATGGTTAAGCTTTCGTGCTAAGTAGAGGGCTAACGCTCATTTAATACGTTTATGTACAGTTCTTCTTGATGCGCAAGCATAACAGGCAATGTAAGGTTTTCGGCGACTTTTCTTTGTGCCTCTCTGCCAAATGCTGCACGTGTTTCTGCAGCGTCTTTGGCTTCAACCAAGGCATTTATGATTTCTGTCAACTCACTAACATCACCAGCCTCATATAAAAAACCGGTTTTCCCATCGTCAACACACTCCGGATTACCGCCAACAGCCGAACACACTACCGGCTTACTATGCTGCATATACTCAACAATTGCGTTTGAAAAACCTTCGGACTCAGAGCACAACAAACAAATATCAAAACCTTGGATATAATCACTAGCCTTGCTTTGACTTCCTACGAACTCAACACGGTCTAACACATTTAAGTTATCAGCCAGGGCTTTCAGATCACTTGGGTCTCCCCCACCAACGATCACCAATCTCAGCTTAAAGCCTTTACAGGTCAGTTGTGCCACAGCATTAATCGCGTCCTGCATACGCTTAATTGGTCGTATATTCGCGACGATACCCAGAACAATTTCGTCATCGCTTTGGCGCAAATCGATCTTGTTAGCGGCTAGAATCTCAATATCCTGATATCCGTTGTAGACAACATGCACATTTGCAGGTTTATAACCTTCTTTCTCACAAGTAATTTCTTTCACGGCTCTACTATTAACAATAGCAGCATCGACCAGCTTTGCGTTAAAGCGCAGCGCTTTCAAGTAAGAGGGCGTATACCAATAGCCCATATCTCTTCGAGAAATAATTGATTTAATACCTAATAATTTCAAAAGTGGGGGGGCAATAATTGAGGGATCGTTAAAAAAGATATGTGCAAGCTGATAACCATCAATCTTTTTTTTTCGAAGTAACTTAAAAAGCTCCCACCAAGTATTTAGAGAAGACAGTTTCGAATAACCAAGTACAGAAACACCGCATGGAAAACCGTTTTGTTCAATATACTGAGAACAATTAAAGAGAATTAAATGCGGCTGAAACTGATCCCGATCCAACCCTTCAATTAGCTTGTATAGCTGTCCTTCAGTACCGGCATAAGGAGACGTGAAGCTATCAATGATATAAAGCAACTTAACAGGATGTGGCATAAGAATGTAATCTGCTAATCGCTCAGTTAACAACTTCTTTGCCGAGTAAAACTTTTAAGCTCCGAAGCGGGTCAAGAATACCCGCTTTAAAAATATGAACCAAAGCTTTCATATATCGTCCCTGTCTGATAAAGACCTGCCCTAAGCGGAAGTTCAGGACCGCTTTACGTTTGCGAATTGTGCTCGATTTGTATGGGTAGCGTTTTGAAGCAGCTTCCAGAATTTTGAATCCCGTCGTCCAGCGCACATCTTGCTTCTTCGTGCTAATCGAATTTTCGTGCCTTCGATAGTTAAAAACATAGTCTGGCAGGTATGCAAACGTACATACCTCGCTAATACGAATTAGCATGTCGTGATCTTGCGCAGAACGATACTCTTCGTTAAAAAAACCGACTCGATCGTATACTTTTTTACGCACAAGCGAATTTTGAGGCAGCAAAATATAACAGTCCAATAGCACTCTATTGGGATCGTTATTTTCTTTGGGGTCTTCTGGATAAAAGTCATAGTACCGCTGCCCATCACTGTCGACACCGTAGCCATTACAATAAACAAGACCTATATCAGGATTTTGTTCCAAATATGCGACCTGAATTTCAAGTTTATTCAACTCCCAAAAATCATCACTATCTAAGATTGCTATATATTTTCCAGAAGCTTGCTTCAAGCCCAAATTAATGGATGCAGACTGGCCTTTATTTGTATGGCCCTCATGCGCAAGCACAGAAATTTTGTCACCGTACTCAAGTAATTTTTCATACGTGCCATCTGTTGATCCATCGTCCACAACGATGAGTTCAAAATCCTCAAAAGTCTGATTTAAAACAGAATCGACGGTTTGATTTATGTATGATGCACGATTATAAGCTGGAATTACGACACTTACCTTTATAGACTCCATAACGAAGTTACCTTACTTCTGCTTCAAATAAAGGTGGCGGTGCCGCGAAGCTGGTTCCCGAAGACAAAGGATACCCGATATCGTTTGCGACCCCATTTTCATCAATAACATAAACATATAACAACTGGGTTCGATCCAAACTTCCATAAAAAGCTTGCCACGTAATTTGATTTTCAGACCACGAAACGGGTAGTTGTAACTCAGAATGTGTTACGTCACTCCATTGCGCAGCATTGGCTAGCAGCACCCTCTGCGGGGTACTATCTACATATATATCTGCCCCATTGGCACCATTAAAAAGTTGTTTTCCATTGAAGCCAATTAGAGCAACAGAAGGGCTAGAGCCATTAAGGTTCGCAGCATTACCTATATCAAGAATCTCTAGAACTTGACTATTTACTCTACGCTCCACAGTACTGGCAACGAGATCGATATAAATTTCAAGATGATGCCATGTATTAGGTTTAAGGTAAGTTCTAAGCTGGCTATCATTTCCGGCCGTAGTTAGCTGGTCCTGCGTCCAAGATAAGCGTAATCCGTCTTTTCCTGCACTATCCTCCCAAACTCTGATAAATTTAGTCGAACCATGACCGCCGCTGAGCCACCATCCACCACTGCTAATGATCGTATTAGTGGTAAGGGTCGCTCCTGAGCTATTACCCAGCAAATCAATACCATTCCAGCCCAATCCTTTAAGCCCCCCAGAATCAGTTATCTGAAGAGCTATTTGCTTATCAGTTATGCCTAAAACAAATGCCTCAACCGAAGTGCCTTGAAACGTTACCTTTTCACCTTTATCAAAAGAGCCTATGAGATTATTAAATCCAAACTCGTAATACTCATGCTGATCATAATCAGTTCGAAACCACCATGACATATAAAGTTTTTCATTGTCTGAAGGAGGGGTTAACCCTCCATAAGCCCTCGGCCACCCTAGGAAACTATTTGGGCCTCCCCACCTGTAATTACGAGTTCCACCGGCAACTCTCGCATTATCATGCGTCAAATAAGTTGGGGTTGTATATTCATTACTAGCCTTTACCCATAAAGTATCTGGATCTTTTTCAGGCCTAGGAATTCCAAAATCATCAGCAAAACTACTCTGATGATCATTATATACCCCATTCTCAAAAGCATAATCACCAAAATCATATATGACGGGCGCTGCCTGAGCTTTAAATCCATAACCAGAGCCAGTCAATTCGAACACTTCCCTGCCGTCTGAGGGATCGACGTTTGTTATGCTCTTTATCGCTGGGGCTGCATTCAGGCTTGTAGTAATTACAACCATGAAAAACGGCATTAAAATAAAAGTAGAGAGCCGATTCTTAATCATGATGCTTCCTCATATATTGTTTACAATTTCTTCGTAAGTATGGTTGGATCTGCAACTAACGCACGGTCTATAACGCCCGAATCAGACTAGAAGCACATATTTTGCGTAACTAATTCACAATTGAATCTAAAATCTCATTTCCAGTTCAATTTACTCAGTGGAAGAATTCTTTCTCTTGTACGGGTCGCTAAACAAGCTAGTCGCCAATCCGCATGCTTTAGCAATGAAATAATTGACATCTAAAGCAAAAGCTCCAACCAATCGACTAGCATTAAATGTAACTTGTGCCCGATTTACTCTCTTACAAGTAAATAATAAAGGGATCATGACTAACAATATAACGTTCAATCCGCCTAATGCTGGACTGTAAAAAAACGAAAGTGGAAGCATCAATATAAGCAAAGAAAATACAACGACAGCTATAAACGTTTTATCGTCGAACAAACTAGTTTTAGAATGAATAAGACTAGATGAGTGCCAAAACTGCCTTTTGAAAAAGTCCGTTAATGTTTGCGGGTAGCCCATATGAACAACAGCGGCCCCATGTAACTTCCGTAAAGAATAGCCAAGAGAGGCAACTTGATATGCAAGCTTAGTATCCTCACCTGCATTAATTACTTCATCAAAGCCCCCTATCTCATCGAAAATATTCCTCTTTATTATGAAGCTGCCACCAACCAGAATACTAGTCGGGCCATCTTCCGGTTCGGATGCCAACACCCAACAGCGTTCTACCCACGTCGGTTTATCACGGGATAAATAGCTTCCTCCCACTGCTCCAAGCGATGATTCCATCAATAACATATGTACAGAGTCTTTGATCCAGTTTTCCGGTGCAATACAATCCGCATCTATGAAAGCCAATATCCCGCCTTTCGCCAAAGAAGCTCCGAAGTTTCTAACGCCTCCAACTTTACCTCCAAGCTTAGAAACTACTCTTATAGGATATTTACTAGAAATCTCCACTGATTTGTCAGAGGAACCATTATCAACCAAAATTATTTCGTAGCAGTCTTGAGGATAAGACTGAGCCAAAAGAGCGCTGAGGCAACCTTCAACATATTCCTCTTCGTTGTAACAAGGGATAATTACGGAAACAAAAGGAAGTTCATCCACTTCAATAGAGGTCATAAAAAAATCTCTGCTGGATTATTAATAGAAAATAGTTGGAACAGAGATCAAAATGATAACTCGCAAATCATATTCATCTCTCACGTTATCTTTTAGAATATAAAGCGATATAACTTTTACCCATGGCCTCAAGAGTAAATTTGTTCAGAAATAAACTCTTTGATAGCGCAATCATCTCTTCATGTTTAGCCTTTTGACTCAGAGCAAATATCAATCCTTGTTTTAAATCTTCAACTCCAAATCCTTCCGTTAAGATCGCACATTCCTCTGAAGCGAGATATTCCGAAAACTTGACTGGAGTAGAAAGAATTGCCGTTCCCCCTCTCATGGCTTCCAGCAAAACAAGTCCAAAGCCTTCATGTAGACTAGAACATACAAGTAAAGACGCCTCCTCGATTAATTTCGCAGGATTAGGAAGATACCCTGTAAATACCACGCGGTCATCACAACCCAGTCCCGTAACAAGCTCCCTTAAACTTTTATCTAGGACACCATCACCGATAATGACCAGGACAGAATCATTTCCTGTAGACTTTAGTTGCGCAAAAGCCCTGATCAACATTGCAAAATTTTTTTCAGGGCTTAGACGGCCAATTGCAACAACCATATTCTTCGAAGAGCCCATCAATTTTTTCAATCTATTATCAGATTCTGGACCGAAACTAACGGGAGACGTTCTGGGAATACCGTTGTACACGGTAACCAAACGATTTTCTCCGATTAGAGTGCTAATCAGGTCCCTTACATGATCAGAAACCGCTACATTTATGACTCCCTTTCGCATTGCCATATACTGATGCACAGATCTCTTGACCCTAGATTTAAACGACGACTCTAAAAGATATGGATAATCACTATGAACCGTTGAAATTAACTTAGCAGCTGGCAACCTGGTTAAAGATGCAAAAAGAAATGGTGTAAAAGAGTGTGCGTGCACCACATTAGGATTTATCAATAACAACAGCTTTCTGAGGGCTCGATATCCATCAAACATTAATCTAGAAGGATTAAGAACAAAAACGTCACGAGCACCAGAAAAATACTCCCTATCAGAATAATCCCCTTTTAATAAAACAACAAAAGATTCAATGCCATTAGCATTACAATGATCTATTAAATCTCTAACAACAGAGGTAATCCCGCTTTTAGGCCAATGCACAACGTGACAAACCCTCAGGCAACTATCGTTCTTCATTTCCATCGCACAAAACACTTGATTTTCCAAAAAATAAACTTGGCCTTTAAATAAGAGTTTCCTTTATGAAAATTCGCAATCAAATACAATAACTTTCGTAGCCATTCTGGCGGCCATAATTTAGTTTTTTCTGTGCCACGAGTAAAATTAAACGTAATATTAGGTGCTCTTTCTGGCAAGCCAACAGCATTTATTCTCACAGGCCATAATCTGTAAGATATAGAAAGGTCTGTCGAAACATCTATTTGCAGAACGGCCGTCCGCCGCAGCCTTTCATCCCAGGTTAAATCGAAAAGAAAATTCCCCAAGCTATAGGCAATAACAGATCCGTTATAAAGCTCCACTTTTTGAAATATGTGAGGATGATGCCCCAAAAAGATATCTACACCAGCATCCACTATCTCTCTGACACAATGAATATCATTTTCGGTAGGGGTGTCTTCTGCTTCAATCCCAAAATGCAAAGATAAGACAAGAATATCTACATCAGAGCGAATATGCTTAATATCAGAAATGACCGATTCTTTTTGAAACTCTGAGTAGAATTTCTGCCCTGGAATATAGGCTTCTTCAACTGCCGAATAACCTAAGAAACCTATCTTCAAGCCATTAACGGTTTTATACAAAGGTTTAGGTTTTCCTGTATTAGACTCCAAGCAACCAACTACATCTATTCCTTGACTATCTAAAATACCAACCGAATCTAAGAAAGCTGCTCCGCCATGTTGACAAACATGATTATTAGCAACGTTAACTACATTAAAGCCTCCAGATAAAAGTGCATCCGCCGCTTTCGGAGAGCCCCTGAACGCTACTGAGTGAAAGTCACTAGGATCGTAACCCTTATTAGAAATGACACTTTCTAAATTACCAAATACTATATCTCCACTCTTTAAGATTGGTGCAACATCTTCAAATATATGATGAGATCCGAATTTATTGATCTTTGCTGTTGGACCATGCCCGATAGAGAAATAGTGATCTCCAAAACAAATATCGCCAACCGCAGTGAATCGCAATTTTACCTCGCCATTAGACTCGGTCATAACTAAGCTCACTAACAACAGCCCTAAATTTACCGCTTTTCGTTTTTTCTATCTTTCTA
Organism: Oleiphilus sp. HI0067; assembly: GCF_001635735.1. NCBI lineage: Bacteria > Pseudomonadati > Pseudomonadota > Gammaproteobacteria > Oceanospirillales > Oleiphilaceae > Oleiphilus > Oleiphilus sp. HI0067. The sequence continues at coordinate 3,533 of NZ_LWFI01000556.1, read as the reverse complement.
TTTGTTATCAACTCAACGCCAATTCCGGGACCAATTCTCTTTCTTAACTCTGTAACCAGATCACTACCATTACCCTCAGTGAAACTCGAATCTGGTTCAACAATTAACTCTAAATCTCCATTCGCGAACTGAACAATCTGAGCTGCTTTAATGTTGAAATCTCCTTTAAAAATAGGGTCTAGCCTGCCAACAGGAGTTCCATCCTTTTTGTATAACAACTCATCTGTTCTACCTGTCAAGCTAGTTATTTTCTGATATCTAGCGTTGCTATGATCAGACAATTCAATTTGAACAGTATCCCCGACGCAATAACGTAACATAGGCATATTTCGATTAACCAAACCAGTAACAACTAAGTCACCTATCCCTTGTCTCATAACTAGCCCAGTATCGACCAAGACTTCTGCAACCCCATGTTCTGGCTCTAATTTCATACATTCATCATTTTTCTGAGTCGCAAAAAAGGCCATCTCTGTACACCCATACTGATTCACAACAGGCGCATCAAAAGCCTGCTCCAACGCCTGTCTCTGATATGGAAAAAGCGGCTCTGCAGTTGTCATGAGAAGCTTAAGCTTTAACCTAGGTAAGTCTCGGGAGTTAATGTATTGAGCAATAGGGACAATACTTGAAGGATAGGCAAAAATTTCATCAGGTTGGTAGGTAGCGAGCTTTCGATAGTAATACCCTAGATTACCTTCGTTAAGATGGTATGAGGACATAAGCAGATTCCGCCCAACTGCATCATACCTCCAAAATGGCGGGTAATTTTGATCACTAAGCATAATGACGCGACCAAATAATGTCGCTCTTTTTGACCTGCGAGTGAGACCGTATTCTACTCTTAAGCGCGTAAAAAACGCGTAGTGTTTAGTCCTGTCCTGCGGAGAGCAGTATATGGTTAATGGCGTTCCGGTCGTCCCACTTGTATGTAATTTAATTAGTTTCTTAGCAGCAGGCTCTCCACCTAGAACAAACCGTTCTGGTGCGTCTCTCACCTCTTCTTTCGTAAGAACAGGGAAGCGCTGAATATCTTCCAATGAGCGAATGTCTTTAGCGGAAATGCCTTGTGAATTGGCCCAGTCGCGATAATGAGGTGAGTGGTTTATTGCCAGACGCGCCATACTCACAAAGCGTTCAGATTGAAGCTGTTTTAGTCGCTCTCCAGAATAACGTCGACTTTCCTCTAGCTCACGCTCAAAAGCATCTGCACCTTTGCCATAGCGCTCTTTATATAACCTCCAGCCCATTAAGGAAACAGCGATGTTCTGCATCCAAACTGGACTTAGGTAGTAGATGCTCTCCAATGATTTATTCACACAGAGCCCTTGTCTTTGAGTATAGACATATATTGATCTAAATACGCCGCAGCCATTACTTTCGATGAAAATGTCTTCTTGAACACCTCCCAAGAAGCATTCGTTTGTTGCTTTATCTCATCTTGTTGAAGAAGGAATAACCCTAAAACATCTTCTAACGACTCAATCTTTCCAGGCTCTACCAAATACCGATAGTTTTCCCCTAGTACAGTTGAAATAGCTCCTACATTCGAAGCTACAACTGGTAGCTTCGATCTAACCGCCTCAAGTAATGTTATAGGCAAGCCCTCTGTCAATGAAGGCATCAACAAAACATCAAAGTGTGACATCAAAGACCCTGCATTATTAACATAACCAGCAAGAAAAACATTCTCAGAAAGACCGTTATCATAAATTAAACGTTCAAGCTCTAATCTCTGCCCTCCCTCTCCATAAACAATAATGCCAAACTTCTCCTTGAGGTCTGGCCTTTTTTTATAAAGAGCAGCTAATGCTAAAACTAATACATCAAAGCCCTTCTCAGGCGAAAGTCGCCCAACAGCGAGCCCTAAAAGATCAAACTTATCCCTGAGGACCTCTTCTTGGCCCCTCAATTGTTCTTGCTCGTATCTCACGGGCAAACCATTAAAAACGACTTGCGTCTTTGCTGCCTGTTTTTGGATAGCGGGGATTTTTTCCATCGCGTTACTCACCAAAATAATGCGTTCAAAATTTCGTAAAGCGACGCGATCTAAAACTTCATACAGCCACATTTTCGAGAAAAGTTTTGGGGCCACGTACCCATGCACTGTCGTCACAAGCTTAACTTCATCAGCGCATTTTTTCGTTAGGGCTAATAGAATATTAAACTTATACCCGTGGGAATGCAGATGAGTAAAACCTTGTTCATGTACCCACTCCCAAATCTCTCGCATTCCTTTGACATTCAGCCCGGCCTTCATCCGCCACGCTTTGCATGGGATTCCCAGTCGCTCCGCTTCTAGCTCAATGGCTTTTGGTTTTTCATTGACTGTGCCGCAACTTAAAATAGTCGGTTGAAGTCCTTGTTTAATTTGCTCGCTACAAAGCGTGAGTAACATTTTCTCGGCACCATAAAGTCCACCGCTATCAATAAGGTGCAATACTTTAATTGTCGGCTCGATCTTATCCACTACCCCGCCCTTGGTTTCCAGATCACTTGTTTCTCACCTTTCAAATACCGCCATGTTGCATGTGCGCAAGCCACGTTTAGTAAGGTGAAATAATAAGGGAGGGTAAGATAAACAGGAGCTCGCTCATCACTCATTCGTAGTTTCCCGAGAAATGCTAAGGCATAGAACATCACTTGAATAAGCAGAGTTAATAAATAAAACGGAGAAGCTGATAAAAGTGCAACGTTGCTAAAAAAACAAACCAATAAAGGGATAAACGCCAAATACCGAAGTAACTTGTGCGATAGCATCTGAAATGCAAAGACCCCATGTTTAAATGGATTAAACAAGGTTCGCATATCGTGCATTGCCCAAAGCGCTCTAAGTGATACGCGAACACGCATATTATATTCGCGCCCTGAGTCATCTAGAGCTTCTTCTTTGAGGAGAGCTTGCTCTTCGTAGACGACGCGATAACCTTTTTCGGTAACTTTTAATGGTTGAACAAAATCCGGCAATTGATCTGGACGAAGCTGTTCAAACAAAAATGAACGAATCGCGTCGATCCCACCGTCAACCCCAACAACTGAGCCAACTTTCGTTTCTTGCTCGCGCAGATAGTTTTCATACTTCATATAACTAGAACAGCCGTCACCTACAAGCGAACCATCACCAGTGACGTAGACCATTTTTCCGGTGACATAACCTACCTCTGCATCCGCAAAATTTGCCACGATTTTCCGTAGAGCATCAGCCGCGTAAAGCGAATTCGCATCAGAAAAGACCAGTATGTCTCCTGTTGCTTGAGGAGCGATGAGATTAAGGCCAGAAGTTTTTCCGGCACGAGGTGTTTGGCGGACTAGGCGAATCGAGACGCCAGCAGACTGTTTCAAACTGGGGTCAGAGCCCGCTAGCGGTGTCTGACCCCTTTGTTTTGCTGCTAGCTCTTGAACGATGTCATCAGTACGGTCTTCTGATTCATCTGATACAACGATAATCTCTAGCTTGTCGCTTGGATAATCTAAAGCAAGCTTATTATTGATCGTGTCAGCGATATCTTTCTCTTCATTAAATGCAGCAATGA
>NZ_LWFI01000555.1:0-1121 GCF_001635735.1 Oleiphilus sp. HI0067 | reverse complement strand
TGTGAGCTCCAATTGGCGCTTAATACTTTTCGACCGTAGCGAATATGTTGGTCGATTTTATTTTCGGATGCCGTTTCACGAATGTATTTGAGAATATCCTGACCATCAGCAATGACTTTTTTATCTTCCCAAGGTTTGAACTCATATCCAAAGGTGAATAAATCAGAATCAGAACGAATGCCTGGATACTTAAACAAGTCCCATGTGCCGCCAGACCGTTGGCGCGATTCAAGAATTAGATAGCTTTTATCTGGACAGTCTCTTTGCATGTAATACGCAAGACCAATCCCTGAAAGACCAGCACCAACAATGAGTGTGTGAACGTGTTTTGCAGTCGCCATAATACTTACCATCTTTTATGCGAGTTAGCTTTTTCGTTACTGTGGTGCTCATTCTATGAACAGAAAAATGATTGGTCGATATGCAAAATAACTCAATATGATTATTATATGGTGCATATTGCACTTTAATGCTGTGAAGAATTGAGGGTTTTGTATTGGCTGAAAAAATAGAAATAGCTGCGAGCACTGAAGAAAAAGAGCGTATTTATCAGTTGTTACGCCTTGGGGCCGAGAAAGCCTTGGTGATGATTAGCAAAGACGAAATCATTGAGCAGATGGAGCAGGCCGGTATGTATGGGGCGGGCGAACATTCTGACCTGGATGACCCAGTTTTAATTGCTGCAACGCGCCGTTCAATTCGCTCAAGCCTTATTCACTGGTTGAACTCCACTATAGAAAACCCCGAGCAAAAAGTAGCGCCCTTTGTTTCCGATAATATTGTGCAAAATGCCTTGGCCATTATTGAAAGAGGTGTGCCAGAACTCATGTTAGCGCTTGATAGAGCAGGACAAAACGTAGCATGGCAATACTGGATGAATGTCGCGTTTGAGATTGCTCAAAACCCGCGTGAATTGAAGTTGCTATTGGATGTGTCATTCAGGTCTATCTCAAGTTATATCGATACAAGTCGCGATTTATTGCAAAGCATATTGAAAGAATATTCTGACGATGAACAAAGTGCTTATCTGGCTAAAAAGCGTGATCTGGTAGTGACCATTCTAGAGGGGCATGGCGTACAAGTTGATAAAGCGATCAGGCAGCTAGATTACCCAATGACTC
>NZ_LWFI01000554.1:0-1011 GCF_001635735.1 Oleiphilus sp. HI0067 | reverse complement strand
CTTACTTTTTTGAAGTGTTTGATACGCAATCAAAATATCGAAATTGGAGTCTCGCAATTGATTCAGGTAAATCGAAAGGGTGGCTTGATCAATTTCGCTACAGCCAAGCACGTCAAGAATACACAATTGAACAGCTCAAGTTTGAACAAACCCGTCAGGAGATTATTTCTAGCGCCTTCAATAACTACCTTGAAATCCTTCAGCTTTACACCCGCAGACTCGCAACAGAACATGAGTTAGATTCATCTAACGCACTCTTACAACAGGTCAGTAAAAATGTCGAAGCAGGAAACACCGCCCGCTCGTCGCTATACGAGGCACAAGCAAAAGTGGGCAGCGTGAGCACTTTGTTAGTAGATCTACAGAAACGTATCGATATTGCAATCGCAAAACTACAAAAAGATGCCGGTTATCGTGCAAGCCCAACCTATGATATTGATCCGTCTATTTTGATTAGCGAAATTGATCAAGCCACCCTTTCGATTTACCTGAATCAATTGCGAGACTCCAATTTCGATATTTTGATTGCGTATCAAACACTTCAAAAAAGTAAGAGTAGCTTGAGTGAGACAAGATCAAAATTCTCTCCAACGATCAGTGCGGGTATAAACTACTCATACACTGATACGAATAACGCATCCTCTACTGTTCTGCCTGCCACTGGAGATAGTGATAACACGAGTTATCGAGTGACGCTCAACTTGCCAATCCTTATCGGTGGCGAGCGTTTCTTTGAGGCAAAAAAAGCTAAGCACCTAGTTCAACAATCACAGCTCGATTTTGACAATACCTATCAACAAGCAGAGCTTGATCTCAAACAAGCCGTATTAGAAGTCAATGCAAATGTTAAATCTGCCATATTGCTTAAACAAAACGTACAAGCAAATAAAGAGTCTTTCAAAGGACAAAAACGTGCCTATGAACTAGGAGAACGAACTTTGAGCGATGTCCTATCTGCCGAAAAATTGCTTTTTGATAGCCTCAGAGCCTTCTTTGATACTCAATATAACT
>NZ_LWFI01000553.1:0-551 GCF_001635735.1 Oleiphilus sp. HI0067 | reverse complement strand
GATTGCTTGCCAAGAAAGGAATATCGCTCAATGCGTTATGATTGGGGAGCGCAGCGACATTAGCTCGGTTGCTGAAGCACAAGGTCTGACATTTCTAGATGAAATAGAAGTCATCAATCCCGACGAAGTGCGTGAAAGATACGTTCCTCATATGGTGGAGGCACGCAAGCACAAAGGCTTAGCGCCTGATATGGCACGCTCTCTACTTGAAGATAATGTAGTTCTTGCGACGATGATGGTTGCCTTAGATGAAGTAGACGGATTAGTTTCAGGTGCTGTACACACGACAGCAAATACTGTTCGCCCAGCACTTCAGTTAATCAAAACTGCACCATCAGCCACTGTTGTCTCTTCGGTCTTCTTTATGTGCTTGCCAGAGCAAGTACTGGTCTATGGTGACTGTGCAATCAATCCAGACCCTAACGCTGAAGAGTTGGCGGACATCGCGATACAGAGTGCAGACTCAGCCCTAGCTTTTGGAATTGAGCCAAAAGTAGCGATGATTAGCTACAGCACAGGCGCTAGCGGTGCGGGGGACGATGTCGAGAAAG
>NZ_LWFI01000552.1:0-587 GCF_001635735.1 Oleiphilus sp. HI0067 | reverse complement strand
GCGCAAACAAGGAATCAACGCAGCCAAGGTTAAGAAGCCAGCATTCTCATTTGGCGGAGGAACAAAAAAGAAGAAAATAACCCCCTTCGATATCGCCATATTCGTTCGCCAACTTGCTACGATGATGAAAGCTGGTGTACCGCTCATCCAATCGTTCGACATTGTAGCGGACGGCCTTGAGAATCCGACACTTAGAGATCTCGTTCTAGAAATAAAGAACGACGTAGCTGCTGGTAATAACTTTGCTGGTGCACTGAAGAAGCACCCTCAACATTTTGATGATTTGTTTGTAAACCTTGTCGACTCAGGTGAAAAATCTGGCGCGCTCGAAACCATGCTAGACCGCGTTGCGACTTACATGGAAAAAACTGAGACGCTGAAAAAGAAAGTAAAGAAAGCGATGACCTATCCTATCTCGGTGTTGGTTGTCGCGATGGTGGTAACCGCAATACTGCTCCTTAAAGTAGTGCCCCAGTTTGAGAGCATGTTTGCCGGCTTCGGCGCTGAACTTCCCGCTTTCACACAAATGATTATTGCAGTATCAAAATGGCTACAGTCTTGGTGGTTAATTGTACTTATTGCGATCG
>NZ_LWFI01000551.1:0-647 GCF_001635735.1 Oleiphilus sp. HI0067 | reverse complement strand
ATATTTCCCAAATGGGAAGCGTGATTCGAGTTCTTCGAGCGCTAGCGTTGCTTGTTGGAAGTTACGAAGCTTGATCGATTTCTTAGCGGCTTCGTAAAGTTCTTTTTCACTGGATTCTTTTTTTGGTGCTGAGCTGCATGCAGCTAAAATCGTGGCGCTTAATACGATGATTAAACAGTGTTTGATCCACTGGGGCATAGTTGATGTTTCTCTTCGTGTTTACCGGGCCATGATCAATATTTGTTTAAAGGATTTGGATGAACACAGCTATAATGCGTCGATTATGTCATAACTTTGGGCTGTATCGTAAGAGTCCTACTGCACGGAATAGAAGATGAGTGAGCATACACGCGAGAGCGTAGAAGCGGATTTTGTAATTGATATGGAACATTCTGGGATGCGCTTAGATCAGGCGATTTCGGAATTGATGCCAGATTATTCGCGTTCGCGCCTCCAGCAATGGATTAAACAGGGTGCATTGACTGTAAATGGCGCAGTACTGAAGCCGAAAGAAAAAGTAAAAGTTAACGACTTCATCGAGCTCAGAGCGGAACTTGAAGCGCAGGGTGAGTGGAAGGCAGAGCCTGTTGATCTGGATATTGTTTATGAAGATGAAGCCATATTGATTATCAATAAGCCCGTTGGCC
>NZ_LWFI01000550.1:0-726 GCF_001635735.1 Oleiphilus sp. HI0067 | reverse complement strand
GTCTGTTTTACTTCGATAACAGATTTTAAATAGCCATAGCTAGACCACGTTTCAGCATGCGAAGTAGCAGAAATATCACTTATCACACGTGTTACATTTTTATCTCGATCGAGCATCACAATCTGAGGAATAAAAGCACCATGCTTTATCCCATACTGTTTATATCCCTTCACAAAGGTTTTTACAGTGAGTAAATAGTCTTTCTTTAAATTCGGCACACGGACCAAACGATAGCGACTATCGCCATCAATGAATCGATAAGAGAAGTCGTCTTGACCAATAGGGACATGTAAGCTCTTGTCAGACCTTAGTTGTAACACACCAACGTTCGGGATTTTGTTACAACAACGCGTATTAAAACGCTCGAAGTAGCTATCAGCCTCGTCTAAGGACAAAATTCTAGCAACGTTTGGGTCGGCATTATCAGGAAGTGAAATAGACTGATTAACATCCTCTACCGAATGAGTAGTTGCTTTGCTGACACTTTCATTGGTCTTACGTCTTTCTATTTCTTCCTTAATCACCTGCGGGCTGTAAAAAATAACATTCGACTCACCAGTACCATCAAACGTAACGAAGAATGGACGATCGCCATCGCTATCTACATTGCCTTGAAGAAGATCTTCACTGTCTACAAACTCAGCAGGATTGACTTTCGTTGCATCATACGCATTTCGTCCCTCATTCGCTCTTAAGCGCCGAATGACCTCATCTGTCTCATTCTCC
>NZ_LWFI01000549.1:0-851 GCF_001635735.1 Oleiphilus sp. HI0067 | reverse complement strand
TTTTGCAGGATCTTTGTCAATGTCGACCATACCATCGGTCAGAAGAATAAAGTGAGTATTGCTGCTATCTGCCTCCAGATCCGCTGATGCGGTCTCAAGCGCTTTTCCTATATTTGTATGCAGTGCAACAGAGTTGATTTCATTAGCTTTCGTTTTTGCCATGGCACGCCAATCAGCATCCACAGCCTGGTATTTCACGAGATTGTTGACCCACTGACCAAAGGTCCAAACACCTACCTGACTCCCCTCAGGAACCAATTCAGTTAGCAAGTTGACGGCAGGAACACGAAGATTTTTCGGATCATTTTTCTTCATACTGCCAGATATATCGATAATTAATCGAACATCCGGTTGCACGTTTGAGTCAGCAAACGCATACCCCGAAGAAAGAATTAAGAGACTGGAAAACGCCACTGCTACGTATTGACGCACTTTTCGCAGACGCAAAAAAACCATTAAAGCCACCCTAACTACTCCTCGCGGAGTCAAAAATAAAATTCAGGAAATAACCTTAGGTATAGCAGAAAATACTATAAGAACAACGCGTAAGCACAAGTAAAGGCTTAAGTATTCAGACTTTTATGAGCAGATTACAATTACTTTTGAGTAAGGTATTGAAAGCGAGGTCGACGCACTCCGTCTAACTCGACATCCTCAGCAAACATTGCATAAGGTCGCACCCATAATCCATGCTCCCCATATAAAGCTCGGTATACAACAAGCTCTTCTTCTGTTTCTGAGTGTCGAGCCAAACCAATGACTTCGTAGCGTTGGCCTTTGTAATGCTCATAAATTCCCGGACGAATCATTCACCGTACCTCATACCTAATAAGCGTCGCGCGACAGACTCT
>NZ_LWFI01000548.1:0-738 GCF_001635735.1 Oleiphilus sp. HI0067 | reverse complement strand
AAGCATCATGAACCTTACCCCGCAATTGTTGCAGACAGAAACTGGAATCTGCTGATGGCTAATGACGCGTCTCTGCGTTTAGTTGGCTTGTTGGGAGAGGTCGAAGATGTATGGTAATAGGTCGATCCGAGCGGTGATAAAAATGTGTATCGCATGACCTTCTCAGAGCATGGAATGCGTCCGTTTATCTCGAATTGGGATGAGATGGCAATGCACATGATGCAGCGATTACAACGTGAGTTGAGTGCAGATCCAGAGAATGACTATCTAGCAGCCTTGCATAAGGAAATTGCTGCCGATTTTCATTACGAAGATAAAATAGGGCTGCTCGGAAATCCCACTCCGATTGCTCCGATTTTACCAATGCACATGACCGTTGGTGACGTGACGCTTAAAACCTTTAGCATGATCTCATCTTTTGGTACTGCACAAGATATCACCGCTGAAGAGATTAAGGTTGAAACCTTTTTTCCTGCTGATGCATTTACCGGGGTGTTCTTTCAGCGATTGGCTGAGAATGGATAAAATCAAGTTGATAGTAGTTTATGGAGAGTCTCAATGATTTCCTGCCAACAATACGATTACATTGAAATTGCTTGTACTTATAAATTACGCGTTCAGTTGTTTCTCAAGGATGCAGAAGTGGTGGAGGGCGTTGTGGTCGATACCGCTTATGATCAGCACCGAAATGAATGCGTGAAGTTGCGTATGGAAACGCAAGAAAACCTTGTAATTTTA
>NZ_LWFI01000547.1:0-771 GCF_001635735.1 Oleiphilus sp. HI0067 | reverse complement strand
GTAGTGTCATTGAAATTTTCGCTGTTGTCGTACTCACAGCATTAGCAAGTTATATTTCAAAACGGATATTCAAACGAGTCGAAATCCAGTTCACCAAGACGGAGAATTTATGGGACGATGCATTACTACACGCAGCAAGACGTCCTGTGTCCCTTGGTATCTGGATCGTCGGCCTTTCCATGGCGGCATATACTGCCGATCAATACTCAAACGTAGTTGTTTTCGATTTTGTTGAGCCAATTCAGCGTATCGGGGTTATCTTCTGTCTAACTTGGTTCGTAGTAGGGTTTATTGCGCAAACAGAAACCTTGCTTATCGATCCAGATAGAGTTGAGGAGCCTATCGATGAAACTACTGTGCACGCATTGGGTAAACTTCTTCGGGCTTCGATTATTATCACTGCAGTTCTCGTTGTTTTACAGACATTAGGTTTCAGTATTAGTGGTGTATTAGCCTTTGGTGGTATTGGCGGCATTGCTGTTGGTTTTGCGGCGAAAGACTTGCTAGCGAACTTCTTCGGCGGGCTGATGATCTATTTGGACAGACCGTTCAAAGTTGGCGAATGGATTCGCTCTCCTGATCAAGAAATTGAAGGTACCGTAGAGAAAATCGGTTGGCGTTTAACGACAATTCGAACCTTTGATAAGCGACCGCTATACGTACCAAACCAGGCATTCGCAAATATTTCAGTACAAAACCCATCACGTATGAGTCACCGTCGAATCTATGAAAAAATTGGCGTCCGTTATGACGACTCTGATCAGCTCGAGA
>NZ_LWFI01000546.1:0-1162 GCF_001635735.1 Oleiphilus sp. HI0067 | reverse complement strand
AAGAATAGAGGCAGCTTGCCTTGCAGCAAAATGTTTGTGAATTGGAAGGTGTTGGTTTGACCCCACGTTCGTTCTTCAAAGTGCGTGCACACGTTCAAAAACGCCTGTTTAAAACATTCTGCTTGGTTGATGTCTTGATACCACACTGAACTTGGCTCAAGTAAGCAGCGATCAAAGTTTTGATAAAAGTCGATAAATAAACAGGTTTGTTCGCGTAAGTGTTTGGTGAGTTCTGGGCTAATTTGTTCGTCTTGAAATACAAGGTGGCGAAGCTCGGTGTAGAAACATTCAAATAGGTTTGCCGCAATCGAGTCTTTGTCGTAGCAGAGATCCCAATTCAGCAAGCTTTGTGCGAGCGGCTGATCTGAAAAATTCTCCTCTAATACTGGCTTGAGTACATCCATAAACTCCTTCGCTTGAAGTGAAAAGAGATCCATCTGAATTGCTTGCGTGCTTAATAAGTCTTGTTCTGCGTTTTGCGAGAGTAGGTCGTTAATACGACGTGCGCGATGATCCGCCATTGGCATATTGATGGGGGAGGTCTTGCCAAATTCATTCAAGTCTTGATTTGCTGTGACAAAATAGCCGCATTCAGGATTAAAGCTTCTGGGTAGATCTTCAATCGGATGAAAACCTTTCCAGTCGTAGCTTTTGTCCCAGCCTAAACCAGGTACAAAACCATTCCAGTTATTTTCACGGATAGGGCACAGACCTGACATTTGATATCCAATGTCGCCATGGCTATCTGCGATCACCCAGTTCCATGCACTTTCAATCGCGCCCAAGTGTATTTGTGCTTCGGCTACGGTGCTCACGCTATTTAATGCGAATGCTGCATTTAGCGTGGTGGCGCCAGATTCAGCCGGCGCCCAATGCGTTGCAAGGTAATACCCTGTTTCGGTGGGCAATCCATCAAGAACACCATGATGGTTTTCGTAGAAGGTCTCGCGGTGGTCTGCGTGTTTTTTACGAGTAATTAGCTCCTCTCGCTGGGAGAACTTAAACCACTCATCTTCAACACGGTATTGCCCCTCTTTGCAGTCTTCGATCCAGCTGTCGACGGTATCTGCGAAGGTATAGGTTGCGCCCCAAGACAGTGTTTTATTTCTCCCGACCAGAAGGCCAGGTAAGCCTGGCATGCCATAGCCGATCGTTGATTGCC
>NZ_LWFI01000545.1:0-9697 GCF_001635735.1 Oleiphilus sp. HI0067 | reverse complement strand
TTTTGCTGCTAGCTCTTGAACGATGTCATCAGTACGGTCTTCTGATTCATCTGATACAACGATAATCTCTAGCTTGTCGCTTGGATAATCTAAAGCAAGCTTATTATTGATCGTGTCAGCGATATCTTTCTCTTCATTAAATGCAGCAATGAGAATAGAGACTTTTGGTTCGAAGGTCTCATCTTTAGAAATTGGATTCCCCCGCCCTGCGATCAATTTAATTACAACGGGATATCCCAAATAGATATAGACGACAAGAAAAGCGCATAGCCAGAATAGGAATTCCATTATGCACCGCCCTTTAAATTTTCTAACAAAAACAATGGATTCCGCATCAAGTGCGGAATGACAGAATTATTGCCCTGAATGGCAGCGTTATTACTCAGGATAACGACAAGGTTGATAAAGGTCATGCAGCCCCCTTATCAGGTCGCGAGCTCAATAATCCCTTCTCGATTAGCACGTTTTCCATGCTATCGAATTTAAAATCTTTCAACAGTTGCGCTAAACGCCCTTGGCATTTCTCGAGATTGTTGTAATGCCTAAATGTTGATTTCCAGCCAACCCCAGGAACACGCGGCTGATCAGGATCAACCTCCCAAGGATGAAGATAAAACATGAATGCATTTTCTTCACGATTGATTTTACCGAGCCCAAACTTGGTAAACCAATACGGGAATAATCGAAAATATCCGCCACCAGCGATAGGCAATTGATAGCCTGCCATTTTTATAGAGCTAATCGGAAATTCAACAATATCCCCTTTCTCAGAACCTTTATATACATGCGGCTGCTGAGGAAAATCTGGAATACCGTAGAGATCATGTCTGACAGGAAAAATACTCGAATCGTATTCAAAACCTGCTTCAACTAGGGTATCAATCGCCCAAAGTGATTTTTCTGTTACTGAGTAACTAGCCGCTCGGTATCCACGAACCGGAGCTTGGGTAATATCTTCTAAGATCTGTTTTGATTTGAAGGTTTCTTCGCGAAACACTTCAGGGCTTTGGTTGTAGATAAGCTGATGACTATACCCGTGGCTGGCAACCTCATGCCCTTGTTTCGCAATTTTCTCTACGACGCTCGGATAATGATCTGCAACCCAACCTAGGGTAAAAAATGTTGCGGTAAGGTCTGCATCATCAAACATTTGAAGCAAGATATCGACGTTGCGCTCAACCCTACATTCTCGATCTTTCCACGAATCAACAGGTACTTGCGATTTCAGCGCGGCAACGTGAAAGTAGTCTTCGACATCAATAGTTAGCGCATTGGTAATTTTAGGCATTACAAAAACTCCCAACGCAAACCAACACCAACACTCAATTCGTCAAATTCTCTGGGCTCGACAGTGTCGTTTGTTCTTGTTTCGTAAGTAACAAAACTATCTGCATATAGCTCTTCAACTAACTGATATTTTAACGATGCAGTTACGGTATGCGTTGTATCAACCCCCAGGCCTTTGATTAAACCGAAGCTTTCACGCGCATATTCATATTCAAAGCGAGGGATGAGCCGAGAATAGAGTTTAGGAGAGAAGCCAATCAAGGCGCCACGATAGCGCTCAGTAAAGTCTTGCAGTTTGAAATGACTTTCTTCGTATATCAGCCCTATGTCATAGGTGAACGCATCGGCGTCCCTAGAGGCATTAAAGTTAAAACGCGACCTTGTTTCGATATCTGTTGTGGTGGTTGCTTGAACGGGATCAATATCAAGCCTGTTGCCGGTCTCATCATCTTCGAAACCAATCGATGTATCAGAAATTGAATGGTTATACTTTAAGTCAAAATTATGCCAGAGAAAGGCCTGTCGAGTGAGTTGCACGTCTACAAAACCGCCTGTCTCAGATTCGGCAACGGTACCATCATCTGACTCAACCTCTTGCTGACCAATATCTATTTTCAAAAGCCCATCAACGTAAGCACGTGATAACGCTAAAGACACCGAGCCATTACTGATCTCTTCGTCACTGTCGCTTTCAAGCACCTCAGAATAACGGGTATTGAGGCTAACAGAGGTGAGGCGATTAATTTGATGCGAAACAGACGCCGAACCTTCAGCACGTTGGTTATCATCTGCATCGTCTTCCGAGTTATCAACGCGAACATAATTACCGCGCAAAAGAATATTTGTTAGGCGTGACACCGCATAGTTAATGGTTGGACCGGTTCGAAAAATATTCCTGAACTCACGCGTATCGGGGTTCTCGTCTTGACTCGTATCGGAGACAACATCGGTACGCGAAAACGTGGCCTGCCACTCAAGAAAGTCCTCAACCAAATCAACCGTAAATAAGCCAAAGCCGGAGGTCAGTGAGGTTTCGTCTTCGTATGTGCCTTCGTAGTAATGCTCATTTTGTAACTTGAGGGTTGCATCCGCTTTAAAACGCTTTCGTACTTCTTCAACACCTAGTTCGGCGTACGTTGTTTGAATAACATCGGTTTCGGCATTAGTGTTTGTGCGTCGAACGTTGTCCGTATGTTCGATTCGGGAGCCAATCGCGCCCGTTGCCTCTGTCGCATGGGATTGACTAGCAAACACCATCAAAAGAAAACAGGAAATAAGCCCCGATAAAACGCGTTCGCGGCAAAATTGAATGTCCATGTATCACTACTCAATTAACAATTTTGTTTTAGTTGTTGTATATCAGACCAGCTAATTTATCTTCGCCAACGATATCGATCGCAATCTGAACCTGATCACTCGTCACTCTCGCATGAGGGACCACTAACACGACCATATCCACGATGCCCGCCAAAATACGCGCTTCAGATGAACTAGCCACAGGAGGCGCATCAATAAAAATATAACGATCAGAATAGCGATGTTTCACTTCATCAATGAACGAAAGCATTTTTTCTGATTCGAAGTACTCAGCCGCGCCTTCGCTATTTGATCCAAGAGGAATTGCTCGTAATCGCGGTACGCCAGTCGCATAAACGATGTCTTTAATACCAATAGCGGGGTCACTAAGATAATCAGTAATGCCTATCTCTGCTTCACCAAAGATTAAGTTCTGAGCATATGGAGAGTAGAGGTTTGCATCTAGAACCAAGCTTGTTTTGGCCTTATCTAGCGCAAACACAGAGGCAAGGTTCTGCGTCACATAACTACCGCCACCACCATGGCTCACCGAACTAACCATGCATACAAAGTTTTTCTTTTTTTGATGCTGCAGTAACTGCGTTCTTAGCTCCCGAAATATATTAAGCACTTGAGGGCTATTCATACCCGGGTAAATCAGCTTTCTTTCATCTAACTCTTGTTGAGTGAACTTATCCACTTCTTCCATTTGATCAATACGTGGATTCGATTCTGATACAGCCGCTTTGGTCAACTCGCTCACAGTAACACTCCCATATGAAACGCCACAGCTAAGCCTGTATAGGCTGCAAAAATAGCCAGCGCCAAGATTCCACAAACGACCATATCACTGCGTCTCAAACGCTGTGTAAGCGGTGTATTCACATGAGGAATAACAGCTAATACGCGTGCATCCATAGCATAAATAGATGATGCAAAGCGGATTCTCGGATCAAGCAGTACATAGGCGACAGCTAAGCCGATCACGAACAATATTCCTAACACTGGACCAACTAATACAAAATGTATAAAACGTAAACCAGAGGGCATCAAAGGCGGCAAGGGTGGCTCTTGAATTCGATACGTCACACCCTGCCCCTCGATATTCAAGGTCATTGAGAGACGGGCCTTCTCTTTACGCTCGAGCATATCCTCATAAATTTTCTTGGTCACATCGTAGTCACGTACAAGCTCCGCTTCTACTGCGCCACGCTCAGCGACACGCTGACGGCGATCGAACTCATTGATTAGCAAACCATCTAGAACAGTTAAACGCTTTTGCTTGGCTTGAATAGATGTTTCGACTTGAGAGATACGGCTGCGCAATTCTTGATAAAGAGGGTTAAGCAAGACCTCACTGCCCTCTTCGAGCTCACGAGGCTCGCCTTTATTCTCTTGCGCAATCGCTCGTTCAAAGGCTTCCTGTTCTATGACTCGCTTCAAATCGGCAATTTGGTAACGCAGTGTAATAACGTCTGGATAGTCTTCTGTGTAGGTCAGCAACAAGCTTGACAATGTTGATTCCAATTCGGCTAATCGCACCGCGTAGGCATCGACTTTTTTGGTGGTTGCGGCGAACTCAGACTCTTTTGAAATCTGTTGTTGCAAAGCCTTTAGCGTAATTTCGTCTTCGTCAATCGAGATCTTGAGCTCCTCGATTTGGTTTCTCAAGCGCTGAATACTCGAGCTGACATCTGTATCACGCCCATCAAAATTACGAGCTGTAAATTCTTTTAGCTTGTTCTCGGCAGATACAAGCTGCTCTTTGTATTGCTTCACTTGATTGTCGATAAACAGGAATGCTTCACGGCTTTCTGCTCGCTGCTCATCAGAGCTTGTTCGAATAAAGGTATCGATAATTGCATTCAAGCCCTGATAAGCCTCATCAGCACTCGACGCAGAAAAGTCGATAGACATATAGCCTGAGCCGATTGACTTTACTTTGATACTTGCACGAAGTGCAGTGATATAGTTTGCCATTGAAGAAGGCGTTTCTTCTGTTTTAGCGCCGTATACGTTTTTCGCAACAACGGCCAACAAACTTGGCGAATAAAGCTTCTCACGCACAACCTTTGTACGATCTTCAACTTTTGACTGTTTCGCTTGCTCAGCAAGCAACGGCCCTAAAATGTTTTGGTTATCAGCGTAAATCGTAGCAGATGTCTCGTACTTAGACGGCCAAAACATACCCACCACTAAAACAGCAAAGCTCACAAGCGCGAAGGCTGTGAGCACAGAGAATTTGCGTTGCCAAAGCTCTCTAAAGATAACGTTGGCGTATTGCAGAATTTGAGCGAAATCCATCGAACTTAGAAGCCCCGCTCAGGTACGGTGATGATGTCTTGTGGGAATAGGCGGTAATTAGAATCCAACACACCTTTTTCAAGAATATCGTTCAAGTAAATAGGATATACCTTCGCCCCTTCCGAGGTTTGACGATACAATTTTGCTTCGTTGCCATTCGCAAATGGCGTCAAACCACCTGCTTCAAGAATCACATCTAGCACGGTGATGCCTTTGCGGTAGGCAATCGAACGCTGTTGCGCGACTGCACCAGTTACGCGGATTCGGTGAATAAATTCAGCACTCGTTGGGTTCGTAACAATTACTGTTACCTTCGGCGTTCGAATAAAGTCGCCTAGTTTTTCTTCAATCGTTGCAGACAGCTCACGAGTACTAATACCATCTACTTTCAAATCGCCAACTAACGGAACAGAGATTTTGCCATCAGGACGAACGGTCACGTTCACTGACAAATCAGGATTTCGCCACACATTCACAGATACCGCATCGCCGATACCCATTAAATACTCTTCAACGACACCGATACTTGATTCAACTGGTTGTTCTTCAACTGTATTCACAGAGCTACACGCATACAGCCCCATTAGCGCAGCTAACACAGCCACTTTAGACACTACTCGCTTAAACATACTTTGGTCCTTCAACTCTCATTCTTTTAAGTGTACCGCAATACATAGAAAGGGGTCAGAGTAAAAGTACTCTGACCCCAATATTTCTAATGCACACCTTTTCCAAGCAACACCACTTCAACCGTCTGAATGACGATTAACACATCCATAAAAAAGCTATGGTTCTTCACATAGTACAAATCGTATTTGAGCTTATTTCTTGCGTCTTGCACAGATGCGCCGTATGGATACTTAAGCTGCGCCCAGCCCATCAAGCCCGGTTTAACTTTATGGCGAGCATCGTAAAACGGAATTTGCTCTTTTAAATCTGTAACGAACTCAGGACGCTCAGGTCGCGGCCCAACAAAACTCATATCACCGGTAATTACATTCCATAGCTGCGGCAGTTCATCTAGACGCGTATTGCGAATAAACGCGCCTACTTTTGTCACTCGCGAATCATTCTTCTGCGCCCAAACTGCTTTGCCGCCTTTTTCAGCATCTTGGCGCATACTGCGAAACTTGTAGATGGAGAACTCTTTACCGTTATAACCCACGCGTTTTTGAGAGTAGAGAACAGGAAAGCCAGATTCCAAAGCCACCGCTAAAGCTGTAAGCAACATAAATGGCCACATGATCGCCAATATGAACAGAGCAATACTTAGATCAAAAATGCGCTTTACGATGTCTCGCGCTTGAGAATAAGTAAAGCCATTGGAATATAAAGCCCAACCTGGACGTAACATAGAGATTTCTAGGCGCGTCATTTCTCGCTCCAAAAACTCCAGAGGCTCTTTCACACTCACACCTGATAGCTTGCAGTCAAGCAATTCATCAACAGGAACACCACCACCCTCAGTACGACGACGTTCATCTGGCGCAACAACTATCTCTGTCACATTATGCGCTTTCACAAAGCTCAGCCAATTTGCCGGCACAGGAAGCAGTTGATCAGCGCCAACGACCACTTCTTCTGCCCCTGAAGGAACACAACCAATCAGCTTAAAACTACGCGCTTGGTCTAAGCTACTTAAACGCTCGATAATTTCTGCAGCTTGATGTCCTGCTCCCAATATCACAACATTGCGACCAAGATTGGCTAAATCGACCACCCAATAAAAGACCAAACGAATCACTAAAACCGATAAAAACGCAACAATCACAGCATAAGCAAGTACGCCTCGCCCTAAATACAGTCCCGGAATTAAAAAGAACAAAACGGTCAGCGCGATCATGCCTAAGAAGCAATAGGCGACAAGCGTACGCAGCATCATGCCTGTTTTTCCTTCTTGAAAAACAGAGGTATAAACGCCCATAGCCAGCGAACAACAATTTAAGATAAGAGCAAATAAAAATGCTTGAACAATTGGGTTTTGTAAAAATAACTCAGTCTCTGAGAAGTAGTTGCGAATATCCACCGCAACAAACAATGAGACAGACAGAGCTGCGAATTCTAGCGCGCCCAAAAAGATAAATTTGCTATGAAGGTAATGATTTAATATGCGAACGTGTGCCACGTCGGTACTTCCTGCTGTAACTACTTATGTCCTGTGCGTGACAAATTGCCACATAAAAGTTGCGCTATTATGAACTCAAGGCTGTAATATAAAAAGCATAGCTTAGTTATATATAAGAGAAAGTTAGTTATATAAAACTATGTAAAACAACAAGATAATTGATGTATAGAAGAAACAAAGCATGGACCAGCAAGTGAAATTGTGCGTAATAGGCCAAGGCTACGTCGGCCTTCCGCTAGCAGTAGAATTTGGAAAACTTTACCCAACTATCGGTTTTGATATTAAAGAAGACCGAATCAGAGAACTCCAATCAGGCATCGACAGTACGCTTGAGTGCTCAAAAGAAGAACTCGCAGAATCAACGCAGTTAAGCTTCAGCACAAAGCTTGAAGACATCGCAGAAGCGAATGTTTATATCGTCACCGTTCCAACGCCGATCGACGACTATAAGACGCCAAACCTAACACCATTGATCAAGGCCAGTGAAATGCTGGGCAAGGTCGTTAAGCAAGGCGACTATGTCATTTACGAGTCAACCGTATACCCTGGCGCTACAGAAGAAGATTGCATCCCGTTGATCGAAGCTCGCTCGGGACTAAAACTCAACGAAGACTTTTTCGCGGGCTACAGCCCTGAGCGTATCAACCCAGGCGACAAAGAACACCGCGTCACCAATATCCTAAAAGTGACTTCTGGCTCAACCCCAGAAGCTGCTGAATACATCGATCAACTTTATGCCAGCATCATCACAGCGGGCACACACAAAGCGAGTTCAATTCGTGTAGCAGAAGCCGCAAAAGTCATCGAGAACACGCAACGTGATGTAAACATTGCGTTAGTCAACGAGCTATCATTGATCTTCGATAAGATGGGCATCGATACCTTAGAAGTTCTTGAGGCCGCCGGAACCAAATGGAACTTCCTGCCTTTCCGCCCTGGTTTGGTAGGCGGCCACTGTATTGGTGTTGACCCGTATTACTTAACCTACAAGGCGCAATCGATCGGTTATCACCCTGAAATGATTCTTTCGGGTCGCCGTATTAATGACAACATGTCAGGTCACATTGCTGAAAAAGTATTGCGATTAATGACCGAAAAGAAGATCCAGATGGTCGATGCAAATATCTTGGTACTCGGTTTGACCTTCAAAGAAAACTGTCCAGATATCCGAAACACCAAAGTCATTGACGTCATCAAAGATCTCGACGATTTTCATGCCAACATAGATGTCTATGACCCATGGGCGGATGCCTTAGAAGTAAAAGATGAGTATGACATCGATCTTGTGAGCACCCTCGAAAACGGAAAGTATGACGCCGTGATTGCCTGCGTATCACACGACCAGATCAAATCGATGAGCACAAGTGAACTCAAAGCAGTCTGTAAGCCTAACCATGTTATCTACGACGTGAAACATATCTTTGATAAAGATATCGTTGATGGACGTTTGTAGTTAGCGACAAATAGTTAGCAACAAACAAGCAACAAATATTGGGGTCAACCAAATATTGGGGTCAGAGTAAATATACTCTGACCCCAAATTTCTTTAAGCTAGCCATATGGCTTCGATCAATACCCACTACATTCTCAGCGCTCTCGGCGGCGCAAAAAAAAGAGGCATCGACTCACAGTCGTTACTCAACGAAGCCGGCATTGATCAATCAAAATTAAGCCATCCAAACTCTCGTTTTGACGTTCAACAAGTTGCGCTGCTGTATGACGGAATCGCCAAGCGCCTGAACGATGAATTTATGGGATTTACTGAACACCCAATCAAAGTCGGCACCTTTGAACTGATGACCGACTGGGTAAGCACCGCCCATACCTTACGCGAACTCTACGAACGCGCCATACGCTTCTACAATCAGATCACCGACGAACTACAAATGTCGCTTGAGATTCAAGGCGAGCACGTCTATCTCACAACAGAACTCCGCCAGCCAGAATTAGATTTCGAACACTTTTATATCGAGTACTGGCACGTCATCTGGCATCGCTTTGGATGCTGGTATATCGATCAACCCATCAAACTGGTCAGCGCTTATATCAATTACGACCCGATTGATCCGATCGAGTTTTCACTTTTATTTCGCTGCCCAACAAACTTCAAAAGCAAGTTCAATCGGCTCGTTTTCCATCGATCATACCTCAACATGCCACTCATCAAGACGCCAACTGATCTGCGTAATTTCTTAAAAAATGCTCCTGTAGATTTGCTAACTATCCCCGGTGAAGACACCAGTATTTCGGCGAAAGCACGACAACTCATCGAACCTCGTCAATTACGCAAAGAAGACCGTTTATCGCTCCTAAATAGCAGAGAGCTTTCAGAAAAACTGGGCATGAGCGAGCCCACCTTACGCCGAAAATTAAGCGCTGAAGGCAGCTCCATTCAGAGCATAAAAAATGACGTTCGCTTCAAACTTGCGAAACAACAACTCAAAGCCACGAATTTCAGCATTGCAGACATCGCATTACAGTTAGGATTTAGCGAGTCACGAGCATTCTCGCGCGCATTTAAACAATGGTCAGGGCTTAACCCTCAAGATTATCGCGATACACGCAGCCCACATTAGATAAAACAAAAAATGACCAATCACAGATTTTTTGATCGTTTATGTCTATTGATCAAATATTAATATGTCTACGAATCGACATTAAAAATCATCAAAACCATAAAATTCA
>NZ_LWFI01000544.1:0-780 GCF_001635735.1 Oleiphilus sp. HI0067 | reverse complement strand
AACCAGATGCATGACTATCATCCTGCACGGCAGAAATCAGGGCAGAGTTTATTGCGGCAAATTTAAGAGCTATGTCTTCACGCACACTAACGCGAGCGACAGAGTCGGTGTCAGTAATATCGTGCGCAACGATCTGGGTAATATCTCTCGCTAAACCAAAACGGTCAGCGATCCTGCTATTCGCTTCTCTGATCTTATTTTCTAGTTCGAATTGATTAGCATATGAGTCATTAAGAAATAAGTTCGCGGCAATATGCGATAGTGGAGAAATAGTCCCCTTAAGCGTCCCATCTGAGCTGATCAGTACAGCCGTCATATGAAAATTTTCTGGAACAGGAACCCAAGAGCCAAAAGAATAACGATCATCATCTGAATCTGGTGAGCCATCGACATCACAGTGTGGGTAAATATCACACCGCATCTCTGAATCACTCATCGAACTCATTTTGAGATATAAAGGAGCAGAAGCAAATTCATTTGGTAGCTCAAAGAAGAAAGAGCCAGATTCGTCTGTAATGGCCTCTGCAATTGGAGTGTTAGAAACTCCTTCGATAGGGTCTATTACGTATGCTTCTACAAGCGCATTATGAATGATCCCTTTCATTACCTGACCATCGATCGCGGGCCCCGAAGACTCTACAACTGGTGCGGAAGATGATGCGCTCTCACCTGAACCGCCTCCACCACAGGCGGTTAATATAGCCATTGCGGCCAACACTACTATTCGGCTAAGTCCCTTCATATACAACTCCATTATGAGGCGCCCTCAAGATACCTTGG
>NZ_LWFI01000543.1:0-707 GCF_001635735.1 Oleiphilus sp. HI0067 | reverse complement strand
AGAAGAGCCAGCCTTAAGCCAAGCACTTCAATCTTTAGAATCGTACGTTGCATACAAAACCGCGGTAATGGACCTAGAACTTACATTTTCAAGCCGAATTGAAAGCTTTACTACAGACTGGCCAATGTCGAGCTTAAGTGGTAGTTACCTTGATTTGATCGACGAACGCTTGCAGTTACTTAAGTCAATTCGAGCTGAAAACCTAGGCTTAGAAATGCATGAGGCATTTTATTCTGAGCGTGAACAGTATGATGCATATATGATTGAGCGACTCAGAATCAACGCTGATCAAGCAATGAATAGTGAGCAAAAATCAGCGGCTTTAGAATCACTTGATGCACAAATGCCGGCAGAGTTTATCGAAAGTAGAAGCGGCGCAAATCCAGTTCAAGTTCTGCGTGAGAGCACCACTGACAATCAAGAGCTTACTGGTGAAGAGCTATATAATGCGCGCGTTGAAGCTGTTGGCGAAGAGGCTGCAGAACGTTTAACGAGCCTAGACTCCCAACGTAAGGAATGGGATTCAAGATACACGAGCTACACAAGTCAACGCGATGAGATTTTACTAAACGATGCTTACAGCGACGAAGTAAAGGTCACCGAGCTTGAGCTATTGAGAGATTCATTGTTTTCTAGCTCCGAGAAAGTGCGCGTGATTGCGCTTGATCGAATCCAATAGATAAAGCACTTAGAATGCTCCACTAAGT
>NZ_LWFI01000542.1:0-814 GCF_001635735.1 Oleiphilus sp. HI0067 | reverse complement strand
TTACAGGATTTGTCAGAGGTAAATAATCGAATCCACTATCTGGCGGCGTTAGGGTTAAAAACGACCATTTCGAATATTGGCCTGACAAAAAATTGATGTCGCTTGTTGTGTAAGGTTGAAGAACAAGAGAACCGAGATGAGTCAGCTTTTTCGGTTCTATGTTGAATGTCGGGAATGAACTCCAAACACCGAATCTTGCTTCAAAGTTCGGGGCGCCATAAGAAACCGATTTTCCTCGTCCTGTTAACTTGAAAACGGTGTATAACCCAGGTGGAAGTTGAGCAGCAAAAACAGCTGTGTTTGCCGTGTCGATGGCTGATTTTTTAAGTTCAAAAAATCTTATGCGATCGATTTCTTCTATTCCTAGCTCGGGGCCTTTTAGCTTTTGTAATACTAGTGTATCGAAGCCTTCCACAAATCGTGTGGCTTCCGAGTCGTTTAAGTTTACGTCGACATAAACCATCCCTAGTACTGGAGCGATTGGTGTATCGTCATGGTAAATAACCATGTGAGATGACCCACAAGCTGTTAATAGGAATAAGGCTGAAATTGCAAAAAATATGCGCGTGAAGGATTTATACATCATTTACTTCTTTTGTTGTTTTTATGAGGGCGCACATTATATACATTTTGGTTTAGCAAACGAGTGTTAATTCAGACCTATCTATAATCGATTAATCTGGACATTTTCTCATCGCCATTTTTCTTTATTGAATCAATAACTCCTCGACGGTTCTCTAATGTGTGATTCTGGCTGACTTTCCATTTGCCTTGGATTTCATCAATGGTGATGCGCAGACCGACAATCGCTCTG
>NZ_LWFI01000541.1:0-511 GCF_001635735.1 Oleiphilus sp. HI0067 | reverse complement strand
ATAGCTATAAGCATTTCCCATTCGTGCTTTTAACAGACGATGAATGGCTAAGCTATACAGCAGGTATTGCACATCATAACGATGCTCATTGATCGCTGCTTCTAGTTTGTCGTGCGTATAGTTGTCTGCGCTAAAACCAAGATGATTCGATTTATAATCCAGCACAAAATAAGCGTCTTGCGCTCGGAACAATAAGTCGATCGCCCCTTTAATATGCCCTTCGAATGCTTCAAAACTCAAAGCGTCTGCATTCGGATTGTACTGACGAAGTAGCGAATTAAAGTTCGACAAAGAGAAATCATCTACCGAGAAATAAAACTTGGCTTCAACGCGATAATCGTTTTCGTCTAATTGTGCTAAAGCAATTGATGCTCCAGAAGCGCTGCCGATTTCTATCAGCGGCAGCGCAAGCACTTGTTGAACCCATTGCTCGAGATAAGCCGCCCATGCTTGTTCATGCCGCTCTGGCACTAAGGCATACTGCTGCAACAAATTACAGATGTGCTCTTCT
>NZ_LWFI01000540.1:0-961 GCF_001635735.1 Oleiphilus sp. HI0067 | reverse complement strand
GGTTGCGTAAAATCAGTCGCGGCATCTAAAGCTTTATCGACAAAAGCGTCACCCATTACTTCACGCCTTACCGTAATCCCGCTTGTATATTTATCTTGTTCAGTACTCACAGTCTCTGTGCACTCCATAATTCCAATTTCATGTTTACCAATAACGCGCCGTTTTTTAATCAATATATGCACGCTATCTTGAGAATCTAGATGATCCCCGTTTTATGTTTTATTTCTCAATGCCCCACAGTACTCGAAAATACATTCATTACAACAATGCCGCTAATGATGAGAACAATACCCACTATCGCCGCAACATCGATCTTTTGATCAAAAATAATAAAGCCAACGATAGAGATCAAAACAATCCCTAAACCCGACCAGATTGCATAAGCCACCCCCATCGGAATAGATCTCAGCACTAACGACAAGCAATAAAACGCCACAGAAAATCCAAGCACCACAAGAACGCTCGGCCCAAGCTTGGCAAACCCTTCCGATGCTTTCAAAGCACTCGTACCAATTACTTCCGAAACAATTGCGATGAGCAAATACAGATAAGCCATTTATTTTCCTTTAAGACTACTTTTCTTGAGGGGAATTAGAACCATTCTATAAAAATCAATTCTTTTATTGTCTGATATCCACTAAATCAAAGGGACCATAATAATTGGATTGCAGCGTTTCAATAACGCGCTCTTCCAATATGACACGAGAAGCATTTTTGCTCTTGTGCGCCAACCAGTTTGTAGCTCTCGCCTCTTTCATACCGAATAAGATGCAAATATTTGGCAAATGACCATATTTGTAGTCGTCATTTGGCAAAGCCGAGGATGGGTTACCAAGCTTATCGCCTGCTTGCAATTTGATAGCAAAATGACTCAGAGCATCGTCACAATAAGATGGCTTAAAAGCATGAGCACTCGTTACTACGCTCATGATTATTAGAGTGAAGATTAATCTCATAGTGA
>NZ_LWFI01000539.1:0-865 GCF_001635735.1 Oleiphilus sp. HI0067 | reverse complement strand
CCTATTGTGGAAGATCCGTTGTTCAGTTGATCCATCACGTGGTGAGTGTTCTAAGCCGAAAGCTGAACGTTTCTAAACGACAGCAATTAGCTTTGGAAAAGGTCGGTTTTTACCGGCCTTTTTTATTTGTAATCTAAACGGCCTTATTCAAGATTTTTCCTTTCTAAAAAATCCCTTATACTGCAGCCCAAATTTTTTGTGACCTGAACGCTTAATATGACCGATTATTTGGTTAGCACCCAAGGACTAAGCTGTGAACGTGACGATAGGGTCTTATTTGAAGATCTGACGTTGAAGTTTAGCGCAGGTGAACTGATACAAATAGCTGGTCGAAATGGGGCGGGTAAAAGTACGCTTCTACGGATTATTGCAGGTGTATATACTGGGTTTGAGGGAGCTATCAATACAGCCTTCTTTAAACATCAGTTGTGTTATTTTGGCCATAAGGTTCCATTAAAGCCGGCATTAACCGCAGATGAAAATCTAAGTGCGCACAGCTTATTGGCATCGAGCACGACTCGCCAGCAAAGGAGTGATGCTTTGGCGCGATTCGGCTTGGACGATTATATCGACGTACCTTGTAGCGATATGTCTGAAGGCCAACGCAGGCGCGTTGGTCTATCTCGAATATTCTTGAGTAAAGCTAAGGTTTTCGTGCTAGATGAACCATTTGCTTCATTAGATAAAGAGACTGTCTCATTTCTTGAGCAAGTACTTGTCGAATTATCGGATTTGGGCAATTTGGTTATTTTTACAAGTCATCATCATATTGAGCATCCGCGCTTGAAGAAGGTTGTTTTGGATGGATAAACAACCAAAGAATGCGTTGTTTCAGCTATGGTTGCACGAGGCGCGGGTTGTCATT
>NZ_LWFI01000538.1:0-899 GCF_001635735.1 Oleiphilus sp. HI0067 | reverse complement strand
AATGTGGGTGCCAGCACAAAGCTATATGGATCGCGCCGAGCAAGACCTAAAAGATAAAGCAGCTCTTCTTGAATTGGTTAAGAGTTCGCGCGATCAGCTGCGCAGTTCTTCATCGAATACGTCGAATGCTTCTAATCTTAATAGCCAGCAATTGGTTTCTACTGTGACGAACATGGCACGAAAGCAATCATTAAACCTAAAACGTTTTGAACCTAGCGGAGAGAATAAGGTCAAACTCTGGGTTGAAGATGTGTCCTTCGATACATTAGTCACATGGCTCAGCACTCTCGAACGTAGTGTTGGGGTGCAGGTCGAGCAAATTTCCGTTGAAAAAGAAGATAAACCCGGTGTTGTTAGTGCAAGGTTGACGCTATCGTCCTAAACTGACTGCACTTGTGCTCTTATGAGCACACTACGTTTAGCTCGTTCATCTATAAAAGGGGTCCCAGGATGCCAATTACCACCGATGAAGTAGAGGCGCGTGTAGTAAGGCTTGATGCCAGTGCCATTAAGGAAGCAAGAACAATTCTATTTCGTGCTTACAAGCACGAACCTACTTTCAAATATTTGTTCCAAGCGGAACGTCCTGGCTATGATCAGCGAGTACGCGCCACTATTCGGGAATTATGCCACTTACACTTTTCGTTAGATCAAGAAGTAATCGGTTTAACACTAGACAGTCGCTTGATCGCGGTTGCTCTAGTTGGTAGCCCTGTGGTTCGTCTTGATTTGAGTCGGCAATTTGCTTGGCGAATGCGAATGTTATTAACGGCAGGTTCTGAAAGTACTTGGCGATACATTGAATATCATAAGCAAATTCATAAAGTTCTTCCTCACGGAGAGCACCATGAGCTTCCTTTGATTGGTGTCGATGCCCAACACCGTAGTCTTGGTTACGG
>NZ_LWFI01000537.1:0-941 GCF_001635735.1 Oleiphilus sp. HI0067 | reverse complement strand
GCGTTAGGTGCGCTACAAAGCAAGGAAAGCGGTATTTTCATCGCAATGACGGGCCAAGTATTTACGCCTGATGCGGTGAAAAAGAATCGCGCAGCGCAACGTTTTGAAAGTACGAGTGAATAATAAAGCTGTTTGCCCGTCTTGCGGTAACGAAAACAAATGCGGTATGGCTGCGCTGGACGCGGAATCGAATCTTTCGCAAGTGAGATGTTGGTGCTTACCTGAAGGTGGTTTTGATTTGGATTCAGTGAACGCTGAGTCAGTGTCGGGTGCTCAGCACTTGTCTTGTTATTGCAACCAGTGCTTAAAAGATAAGAAAGTTGTTGAAGGCAATAGTGTAATCACCGAATAAGGTCGGTACACTGCGTCTACAATCAAGAAGGGGGGGAGCAGGGAAATGAAAGTGCTTATTGGCGTTGCCATAGCAGGCGCAGTTGGCGCACTGTTACGTTTCGGTGTCACTCTTCTTGTCGGCCAGCGTTTTTTCCCTTGGGCGACTCTTTCCGTCAATGTTGTTGGGTCGTTTTTGATGGGAGTAGCTTATGTTGCGATTGTCGAAAAAGCTATTATTCACCCAGACTTGAAACCTGTCATTATGGCGGGAGGCCTTGGTGCTTTCACGACCTTTTCCGCGTTCTCTCTAGAGGTGTGGGCTTTCATTGAGAAAGGTGCGCTTTCGTATGCGCTACTTTATATTTTTAGTTCAGTGTTGTTGTCTATTACGGCACTGTGGTTGGGTATCGTAATTAGTCGTTACTGCCTCGCATAAAGAATTGAACAAAATTAAACGAAGTTGATTAGTCATGTTAGATCCAAAACTTATTCGTAGCGACGCTCAAGCAATTGCAGAGCGCCTTAAAATCAAAAAATATGAGCTTGATGTAGCCGGATTTGAAGCTTTAGAAGAAAGACGTAAAGCGATTCAAGTGGAAACTGAGACC
>NZ_LWFI01000536.1:0-843 GCF_001635735.1 Oleiphilus sp. HI0067 | reverse complement strand
TGTTTTGAGTACTTTGGAATTGTGCGAGCGATTGACCGAACTGTTCTCTCTCTTTTGCATAGTTGGTGGCGGCGCTTAGTGCTGAGATTGCTGTGCCGGTTGAGCATGCGGCAATATTAATTCTCCCGCCGTCCAAGCCTTCCATCGNCAACTTAAAACCTTGGCCTTCTTCTGCTAGGCGATGAGATTGTGGAACACGTACTTGATCAAAATTTATTTGACGCGTTGGCTGCGCATTCCAGCCTAGTTTGTCTTCTTTTTTTCCGTAGCTAATGCCTTCGCTATCGGCAGGAATCGCAATACAACTCACGCCTGATGCACCTTGCTCGCCGGTACGAACCATGGTGATCAGTAAGTCGGTAGACCCCGCGCCAGAGATAAATACCTTACTGCCCGATATGATGTAGTCATCGCCATCTTTGACTGCGCTTGTAGTGAGTGATGCTGCATCAGAACCTGCACCAGGCTCAGTAAGACAATAACTTGCGAGTTTCTCACCGCTCGCTAAGGGTTCAGCCCAGTCATTTATTAAGCTCTCTTGGCCGTAGGTGCTGAGCATTTTAAAGGCCATATTATGAATGCTGATAAAAGCAGCCGTTGTGGTACAGCCAGTCGCAAGCTGCTCCATAATTAAACAGGCATCTAAGCGACTCAGACCAATACCAAAATGTTCCTCAGGCACATACATTGCCATGAAGCCAAGCTTGCCGGCTTCGATAAAAGCATCCTTCGGAAAAATGGCTTCTTCGTCCCAC
The DNA here is from genome assembly GCF_001635735.1 of Oleiphilus sp. HI0067. Classification (NCBI taxonomy): domain Bacteria; kingdom Pseudomonadati; phylum Pseudomonadota; class Gammaproteobacteria; order Oceanospirillales; family Oleiphilaceae; genus Oleiphilus; species Oleiphilus sp. HI0067. The sequence continues at coordinate 88 of NZ_LWFI01000536.1, read as the reverse complement.
TGTTTTGCATTGGGAGCAAGATGATTTTCAGCGAATTTACGTGCGGTGTCTTGGAATGCGGTTTGATCGGGACTTAGTTCAAAATGCA
>NZ_LWFI01000535.1:0-691 GCF_001635735.1 Oleiphilus sp. HI0067 | reverse complement strand
CAGCTATTTTTTGCAGTGATGTAGGGCAAATGAAGCTCCTTCGAGGCTTATACAACAACCCTCTTCCAGAGGAAGGGTGTGTCGCAACGATTGGAAATTTCGATGGTGTTCATCTGGGGCACCAAGAAATTGTACGTCGTGTTGTTGAGCGGGCTAGTGATCTTAATCTCCCCTCGGTTGTCGTCGTGTTCGAACCTCAACCGCAAGAGTATTTTAAAGGCGAGCAGGCACCCGCGCGTTTAATGCGATTTCGTGACAAGTACGAATGTCTGCAAAATTACGGCTTAGATTATATTTGCGTACTTCAATTTAATGAGAAGTTTCGTGCCCTCACTGCCAAAGCATTTATTGATCAAGTTTTGGTGAATCACTTAAAAGTGAAACACTTGGTCGTTGGAGATGACTTTCGTTTTGGCGGAGATCGCCAAGGTGATTTTCAAGCCTTGTTAAATGCTGGTGAGGAATTTGGCTTTACGGTTGAAAATTCCGATACCTACAAAGTTGAGGGTACAGAGAGCCAAGCTCGCGTCAGCTCTACATTGGTCCGCGTTAAGTTAGCAGACGGTGAGTTTGATACGGTTGAAAGATTGCTCGGTCGTCCTTATACCTTGTCGGGACGCGTGATGTATGGGCAACAGCTTGGCAGAACGATTGGCTTTCCCACGGCCAACATTGCATTGCGTCGAAAGAG
>NZ_LWFI01000534.1:0-2613 GCF_001635735.1 Oleiphilus sp. HI0067 | reverse complement strand
CATGACGACCATGGACACGACAANCATGACGACCACGGACACGACAAGCATGACGACCACGGACACGACAAGCATGACGACCACGGACACGACAAGCATGACGACCACGGACACGACAAGCATGACGACCACGGACACGACAAGCATGATGATCACGGACATGACGACCATGGACATGATGAGCATGAAGGTCATCACCATGCCCATGACGGAGTAGACCCTCACGCATGGCTTGACCCTGTTAATGCGAAAAACTGGGTGACTGTGATTAAAGACACTCTTTCAAAAATGGATGCAGAAAACGCTGACAAATACGAAGCGAATGCTGAAAAGGCAATCGCAGGTCTGGATGAACTAATTGCAAACGCACAAGCACAAATTTCAGAACTGGGTGAACCAAAGTTTGTCGTCTTCCACGATGCCTATCAATACTTTGAAAAACGCTTCAATGTTCCAGCAACTGGATCCATTACACTTGGAGATGCCGAAGCACCAAGTCCAGCACGCATCAAAGAAATTAAAGATAAAGTCACGGAACTCAATGTGACCTGTGTCTTTGCAGAGCCTCAGTTTGACTCAGGCTTAGTGAGCAATGTATTCGAAGGCTCAGTGGTCACAACCATCGGCATTATGGACCCGCTTGGTAGCGCAATTGAAGAAGGCCCAGGCCATTACAATGCGCTGATCGAAGGAATGGTCAAAAGCTTGAGCGAGTGTAAATAACAAGCTCCGAACTCTACCAGCTAGCCCGTCAATCTGAATGAAGGGCTAGCTGGTCATTCCCCACCCAAATCCACTATCCAGTATTTCCTTCTTCCCATTTCTTTCGCCGCATTGTTTCAAGCATCAACTGTTGGTATTCCTTACGCTTTTCTTTATTCTTTAGCGCTCAATAATTCAGCAAAGCATCATGAGCACACACTGCCCGAAAGCTTCAGAACATTCGCTTAAACGCAATAAGTATTACTTTTGGTGTAGCTGCTCGAACTCGAGCACCCTGCCTTTTTGCAATGGCTCGCATGACGGTTCAAAAATCCGCCCGCTTGTCTTTCAAGTGGATCGCGATGAAGCAAAAACACTTTGCGGCTGTGGTAAAACCGCCACACCGCCCTACTGCGACGCGAGCGATCATAAAAACTAAATCGAACTATCTAAATCTTGTTTGACTGAGCTTTCCACCACGAAATAAATTCTTCGACTGAATCATGTGCTGTCTCCGTCGGCTGATAATGAAGTCTCATCTTTGCTTCGTCTATATTTAGCGTCATTGATTTACCCATCACTGAAACAGGCACAGGCAACAAGCCTGGCTCTTTTTTCACACGAAACAGCTTTTTAAGAAAAGCATTGCAACGCGCCAAAGTGAAAGCCAACTTAAACGGTACAGAAGGCCGCTTTGTTGACATTTCCATTGCAACAAAGAGTTGATCGATCACTTCCCAAAGCTTTTCTGGCTGCGCATTGCTGACATTATAAGCGCGACCCATTGCCTTACTTGGCGCGTCAAAACATTGCTCAATTAACACCAATAAATTCTGTATCGAAGTCATCGAAACGATATTATGACCATCGCCCACTTGCTTCAATAAGCCCTGCTTCTGCATGTTTAGCAATCTCGGAAAAATATTGTTATCGCCCGCCCCGATCACCATTCGTGGGCGCAATGATATGGTTTGAAAAGACTCCGAATGCGCAGCTTGAACCAAGACTTCAGCTTCGTATTTAGTGCGCGCATAATGATTTGAAAACTCAGCGGGAAGATAGTCCTCTTTTACATCGAGTTGATGCTCAAAATTTAAATAAATACTCGGCGATGAGATATTGATAAAACGCATCACACCATTTTTTTTCGCTGAATCCGCAAGCAATTGGGTCGATAGAACATTTGCCTGATAATAATCTTGGTAGTCTCCCCAAGTACCTGCCAAACCAGCACAATGAACGATCACATCGATATTTTTCGTTAGCTGATTGGTAAATTCTACATCGCTTAAATCACCAATTAAGCACTCTACTGCTTCTCCAGAAAACTGCTCGATTAAGGCTTGTGAACGGCCGGTTACCCGCACCTTGTATACCCCATTGTTTAGTAGATAAGAGGCTAACCTCCCTCCAATAAAACCAGAGGCACCAGTGATCAGAACATTCATAGCTATTACTCTTAATTATTGTTGGCTGAAGCAATGATCACAGCATTCACATTAAACTGCTCTCAATGAATCACTACGCTATTTTTACATAATTGATTCTGTTCTAGTGCTATTGGGATGGCTATTTTTTAGAATTACGGAATCGATATCACCGCCAACTAAGGCACGGCACTTGAAGCGAGTAATTATTAGCTGGAGTTCTGGAAAGGATTCAGCACTTACAATGCAACGAATGATTGAGTCAACTGAATATGAAGTTGTTGGTTTAGTTACGACGTACTCTGAAAGCAAATCGCTTGTGCCAATTCAAGCTACTCCCATCGAGTATGTGCGTCTTCAAGCCCAAGCAATGGAGCTCCCCCTACTCGAAATCAAGATGGCCGACCAAGTATCGAACGAAGTATACAAAAACACACTATTAGAGGGCTTAGCGAACTGGACCGTTCCATTCGATGCTATCGCA
>NZ_LWFI01000533.1:0-1158 GCF_001635735.1 Oleiphilus sp. HI0067 | reverse complement strand
ATATGGCGACATGCAATTAATTGCTGAGTCTTATGATTTCTTGCGCATAGTTCTAGGGCTTAATAATGACGAGATTTCTGCCGTTTTAGGACGGTGGAATGAGACAGAATTAGACAGCTACTTAGTTGAAATCAGTCGCGATATTTTGGCGTTCAAAGACGAGCAAGGTAATCATTTGCTTGATCGTATTCTCGATAAGGCTGGTCAAAAAGGGACGGGTAAATGGACTGGAATCAACGCACTAGATTTAGGTGTTCCGTTGACCTTAATCAGCGAGTCGGTTTTTGCACGTTGTATTTCTGCTTTGAAAGATCAGCGCACAATTGCATCTAAGCATTTCTCTAAACCTAGTGTTGAAATTCCTGATAACAAAGATGAGTGGATAGAGATAGCGCGTAAGGCTTTGTTGGCATCAAAGATTATCTCATATGCTCAAGGTTTTATGCTGATGAAAGCAGCGTCAGACGAGCATGGCTGGGAACTTAACTATGGCAATGTCGCATTGATGTGGCGCGAAGGCTGTATTATTCGTAGTGTATTTTTAGAACAAATTCGTGATGCTTTCGCCTCTGATGGTCAGCTCGATTTTCTAGGCTTAGCTCCTTACTTTAATGAGATCTTGCAAGATTGTTTACCTGCGTGGCGAAAGCTAGTGGCCAAGTCGGTTGAGAGTGGAGTACCGGTGCCATGTATTGGCTCAGCGCTAAGTTTTATTGAGGCTTATAGTCGCGAAAAACTACCTGCAAATTTGATCCAAGCGCAGCGAGATTACTTCGGGGCGCATACCTATCAGTTAGACGGTGATGAAACTCAACAGTACTATCACACTGATTGGACTGGGCGAGGTGGAGATACTTCGTCGTCGAGTTATGATGTGTAGCGTATTGGTTGATAAGAATTTCAATCGTTAAGGCAGATATTTAGTCGCCAATTTTTCTACTTCAGGTTTCAGTAATTCAACTTGTTCCGTGTCGATATGGGCATTTAATCGTTTGGCGATATGTTTCATCGCGTTGATGCGGGCATATCGTTTGTTGTTTGCCGCTACTATATGCCAAGGGTTTTTCTTGCCATCAGTTTTATCCAGCATGTCCTCAAATGCTTGTTGGTAACTGTCCCAGTTTTGTCGATTTAATATATCTTCACTTGTGATTTTCC
>NZ_LWFI01000532.1:0-1016 GCF_001635735.1 Oleiphilus sp. HI0067 | reverse complement strand
AACACGACCATCATGAGCACGAACATCATTCTCACCATGAACATTATGCACATAATGTATGTTGTGGCTGCAACCATGCCATTGAAGTCAAAGACGACAGCACCTGGCTACAGAACCTAACGCTCGTGTTCTCGATGGGGCTCCGTCCTTGCTCTGGCGCACTAATCGTTTTGACCTATGCCTATTTAGTCAATGCCTATGGATTTGGGATCGTCGCCACCTTGGCGATGGGACTAGGCACTGGCATTTCTATCGCGCTCATTGCAGCAGGAACCGTATTCGCGAGAGGGTTCTTTGAACGCCTACTAAACGCTAGCGAATCGAGCTCGACGGCGGTGTTTAGTCATTTTGGCTTATATCTTCAAATAGCTGGCGGGGCACTACTTATTGCATTCGGCTGGGGATTATTATCTGTCACATTGACTCCGGTTGCGGAGCATCCATTACTGCTTGGTCGCTAAAAGACTAAATCAAAAAGTACCCTGACATATAAAAAAATGATCTCATCTAAGTAAATCGCCTATTAAGCTTTAATACGTATTGCTTCTAAGATGATTAAAAGATGAAAGAAACATGTCTTATTGGTGGCTTACAAAGCTTACTTGTTCGATTCTGCTCATAGCGAGCATCATTATAAGTGCGTTCACAAGCTGGCTACCCGATATCAACACAAGCGATTCTCTGGCTGGGCGAATTCTTGTACTCGTTGGCGGTGCTATTTTTTTGAGTCATTACTGGCTCATCAAACGCGATAACAAAAGATTAGAAGAGATGGAATATCTCGTCACTCAAACGGCCTTATTTAAACGTATTCGTCACCCAATGTATTTCGGCGAGATGTTCATGATGTTGGGTTACGTACTGATTGCTGCGCATAGCCTTACCTTACTGATTTTTGTGCTTGGCATTCTCGCACTAGTGATGCAAGCTAAAGTCGAAGACAAACAGGTTGCAGACAAATTTCCTCAGCCTTACGCACAATGGACAAAAACAACAAAACTAATCCTGCCTTATGT
>NZ_LWFI01000531.1:0-1323 GCF_001635735.1 Oleiphilus sp. HI0067 | reverse complement strand
ACAATGGTCGTTTTGCTGTATTCGGGAGCAAGTACTCTAGATGCTAAATTAGCGGTGTTTAGTGCAGTGATAGTCGTAGGATGCATCTCATTTATTTCATTATGCTTGGCTAGCCCAGTCAAAAAATTAATAGGTCGGACTGGTGATGAGGTGCTAAGACGCTTTCTCGGCGTATTGCTTGCCGCACTTGCTATTCAGTTTATAGCAGACGGAATTATTGCGTTTTCTGCAATGATTTAGTTGGAATGAATGGTTGCTTTAACAGGCGATAAAAACCCTTGCAATTTTCATTAGTCATTTCATTTGAACCTATTGAGTAGTGCCGTCCGAGTGAACTTTCGGACTTATAGGTGCCAAATAATCTATCCCAAAACACGACACTAAATCCAAAGTTTTGGTCGTGATCTGCATGATGAATGCTGTGGTGTACTCGATGAATACTGGGCGTAATTAATATTTTTCGCAATACGTTTTCAGTTCTTGGTGTAAAGCGAATATTTGAATGATTGAATAATGCGAAAGCGTTGAGAGCTATTTCGAATATGACAATAGCTGCGAAGGGAATACCGAATACTAGGACGACGGTCGATTTTATTAGGGTTGATAGAAGCAGTTCAAAAGGGTGGAACCTAAGTGCGCTGCTTGCGTTTAAAGATGGATCGCTATGATGAACTCGATGTAGTTTCCATAGAATAGGCACTCTGTGGAAAACTCTGTGCTGCCAGTAAATAATAAAATCCAAAATGATTACCGACACAATAACAATTATGGCAAGTTGGTTATTGTTGTCGCTGATTAGATAAAAAATGCCTATCTGCCAACTTTCATTCAGCAGAGCGATGTTGGCAGCCAGCACAACGGGGACTATTTGAAGGGCAAGGCTCGTTAATCCTGTTAAGGATATGTTTTCGACAAAATGTCTTGGGTTATTTTTACCAGATTGACGTGCGGGGATTAGATGTTCAATAAGAGACAAAGACATAAGACATAATCCAAAAACGGATAGTCTTATGATGCTCTGATATTGTTCAATAACGCTTGAAAGTACTTCCATTAGTTATGTATAGATTTCACCTGGCTCGTAACTGATGTTGGGAATGAATATTTGACGATGCGCTTGAATACGCCCCAATACTGCCTCCCGAAGCTACCGGTATTGTATGGAATTCCGTGTTCTCTGCAAATTTCTTGCACTTTAGGAGCCATTTCTTGGTATCTAGGTGCTGGAATATCAGGGAACAGGTGGTGTTCAACCTGATAGCTTAAATGGCCAGTGAGGATATGGAAAAGTTTAGAGCCTTCAATATTGGACGAGCCTAGAAT
>NZ_LWFI01000530.1:0-1346 GCF_001635735.1 Oleiphilus sp. HI0067 | reverse complement strand
AAAAATTTGGTATACCTTCTATCATAACGCTCTTGTACGTCATTTTTTCAGATAATGGGCTCGCTTCTCCATTAACCGTCAGATTTAAACCTCCCATCATTTGAAGGTTAAGCCCCGTCGCCGTTACGATGATATCGGCTTCCAATTTCTCTCCAGATTTCAAAATTATGCCGTTTTCACTAAATCGATCTATTTCATCCGTCACAACACTCGCTTTTTTGTCTCTTATTTTTGCGAAGAAGTCACCATCAGGTGCTGCACATAGACGTTCTTCCCATGGGTTGTAGCGAGGCGAATAATGTTTCGTATCGACGTTTTCTCCGAGTTCTTTTTTGACATTTTTCATTAGGAGCTTTCGCATAAAATTCGGCCATTTCATACTGACAGCGTACAGTGCTCTTTGAATCAAGATGTTTCGCTTACGAGTGATCAAATATGCCCAAGAGTCAGGCATAATTTTGGTCATAAAGCGCGCGATTTTGTCTGTGTCAGGTAATGACATAATGTAGGTAGGAGAGCGTTGGAGCATCGTAACGTGCGCTGCTGTATCGGCCATGGATGGAACGATTGTGATCGCAGTTGCTCCACTACCAATGACAACTACTTTCTTACCGCTGTAGTCATAGTTCTCAGGCCAGTGTTGAGGATGAAGAACTTCGCCTTTGAATCTATCTTCGTCTAAGAACTTGGGTTTATAACCTTGATCATAGTCGTAATATCCCGTGCAATTTAAAAGGAATTGGCACGTGAAGTTCTCCGTTTTTTGAGTTTGCTCATTAAGAGCGGAGAGTTCCCATTTTTGAAGTGTTGAAGACCAGTTGGCACTGATTATCTTGAGGCCGAACTTTACCTTCTCGGCGATGCCGAATTCTTGCGCTGTATCGTTTACATAGTTTCTTATGTCTGGACCTTTAGCTAACACAGTGTCAGAGAACCAAGGTTTGAATTGGTAGCCAAAACTAGTCATGTCTGAATCTGATCGAATGCCAGGGTATTTAAATAAGTCCCAAGTTCCGCCCATTGTTTGTCTTCGTTCAATGATTGCTAAAGACTTATCAGGACATTCTCTCGATATGTGGCAGGCGCTGCCAATTCCTGATAGTCCAGCGCCAATAATAATCACATCGAAATGTTGTTCTGTCATTTTTCTTATCCTGTTTAATCAAGTAACCACGAACGACTAGTATGCTTGAGAACACAGAGCCTGGCTTTGTTGTTGCCAAGATAAGAATTGATATTTTTGTACGGCGCAGTTTATGTGACATTTTTGGTTAACAAACCTTTCAGCAGTGCGGTCTCTGAAATGTGACTTACCTCGTTAAATGGCAAACTGACTTTGTATCCTG
>NZ_LWFI01000529.1:0-1070 GCF_001635735.1 Oleiphilus sp. HI0067 | reverse complement strand
CAGAGCGTTGATGTAAAAAAAAACCAGACAGCCCTCATCCAAATAATAGGAAAAGTTAAGGGTGAAATACTAAGCACTGATCAAGCAATCACGATCGGCAGCAAAGGCAATCGTCCGACACCTCTTCCAACACAAGCAAGTGAACTAAAAGTACCGCACCTCATAACAAGTCCGGCTCAACCCATTTCAGAAAAAGAGCTTTCAACTTGGCTAATACAGATTAAAAATCAATTTATTCTCGCAAGTTCAAAGTTAGCGCTTAAGACAGGCATGGTACTTAATCTCACATTAACGGAGGCGGGCACTCCGGTCATCAAAAACCTACCCGCAGAGCAGATAGCTACCCTGCCGTTACAGACAAAGACTTCATTCCCTGAGGCACAACTCTCTCAGTTAAGATCTTCCTTAGCTCGCTTACTTCCACAGCAAGTCAGTCTTAACAGCGGTTTTAAAATCCTTCAACAAACACAAATCTCACCGACTCTGCCAGATAGATTAGAAGGAGCTCAACAAGCATCGTCTTTGATTCTAAGCACACTCAAAGAGCAATTACCTAAGTCCGCCGATCTTACTGCAAAATCTGCAACGACCACATCAACCAGCAATGAGCAAGTCTCATTCACGCCAATTGAGACCATCAAGTCATGGCTAAAACTTAGTGGAATAGAGCTTGAAGCAAAGCTTCTAAATCGAGATAGCAATCAATCAGTAGCCAGTCAGAACACACCCGATCAAGTCAAAACGCTCGATACCCAAGGTATATGGAAAACGCTTGTACTACTCGAAGGGCGCAGCAAATCAGAACAAGATCTATGGCAACGAGCGTCTCAGCGAGCCATCAACATTATTAACCTAAATGGTCCAATGCTTACACCGCCGGAACCACTTCAAACGCGGATTTCAGAATTTATTCAGCAACTACCAACACAGCTGAAATCTCAAACAAGCATGAGCGAAACGGCGCAAAAAATCACAAATTTCGACCAGTTATCAAACTCACTTTTCAATCAAACGAAACAACTATTTGACTTACTATCTAGCAATACAGCAAACACCCTCAATGCAAATAA
>NZ_LWFI01000528.1:0-1425 GCF_001635735.1 Oleiphilus sp. HI0067 | reverse complement strand
GCAGACGAGGCACTAAACAAACCTACTTACGTTTCCCTGCTAGGTCTTGAAGGCGCTAGAGAGAAGCTAGAAGGTCTGCACAAAGATTGCCTATCTAGCCTCAATCGCTTAAACGACCGTGATATTGACGAACTGAGAGAAATTGCAGATTACGTCATTAGACGCATTCATTAAGCGAAGAAGAAAAAGCCNTGAAAAATAGACTTTCTGATATACTCGAACCCCAAGCGAAACCATAACAGCGAACCAGATGTACGATCTTCATACTTTTAACGACATCCCAACAGAGCGACCGTCTACGCCCTTGCTCGATAAGATCGAATCTCCGCACCAGTTGCGACTGCTATCTGCAGAGCAGATGGAAAAGTTATGCTACGAATTGCGGCACTTCTTACTTTATAGCGTAGGACAATCAGGCGGGCATTTTGGGGCAGGATTAGGAGTCGTTGAACTGACAGCTGCCTTGCACTATGTGTTCAACACGCCGGAAGATCGCATAGTATGGGACGTGGGTCACCAAGCTTATCCTCACAAAATTCTGACAGGCCGCCGAGACGCTATGCCTCGCATTCGTCAGCAGGATGGTCCAGCTGCTTTTCCAACGCGATCGGAAAGTGAGTACGACACGTTTGGAGTTGGCCACTCGAGCACTTCCATCAGTGCCGCACTTGGCATGGCTTTAGCAGCAAAACACAAAGGTGAGAATCGTAGAGCAATTGCAGTCATCGGAGACGGCGCGTTAACCGCTGGCATGGCGTTTGAAGCACTTGCCCACGCAGGCGACATTTATCCTAACCTGCTCGTCATTCTTAACGACAATGACATGTCGATCTCCAACAATGTTGGCGGCTTAAAAAATCACTTAGCACAAATCCTTTCAAGCAAGGCATACAATCAAGTACGTGACGGTAGTAAGCGTGTATTGAGCGGCACACCGAGCCTTCGTGAATTTGCTCGTAAAACCGAGGAGCATGTCAAAGGTCTAATGGCCCCAAGCACCTTGTTTGAAGAACTAGGCTTCAACTATATTGGCCCAATTGATGGCCATGACCTGCCACTACTAATTCAAACACTTGATAACATGAACCACATGAGCGGCCCTCAGTTCCTGCATGTTGTCACGAAAAAAGGGCGTGGATTCGCTCCTGCCGAATCCGATCCTATTGGCTACCATGCAATCAACAAAATCGAAGCCAAGCAAGCCAACCAAAACATCGCAACTGCCAAGAAAAAGCCGAGCTACTCAAATATCTTTGGTCAATGGATTTGTGATGCAGCAAAAGCTGATCAACGCATCATTGGGATCACACCAGCAATGAAAGAGGGATCAGACCTTGTATCTTTTGCCGAACAATTTCCCGAACGCTATTACGATGTCGCTATTGCTGAACAGCATGCGGTTACACTAGCTGCTGGCATGGCATG
>NZ_LWFI01000527.1:0-668 GCF_001635735.1 Oleiphilus sp. HI0067 | reverse complement strand
TGCATCAGAAATCTTTGCAGGCGCCATTCAGGACTACGATCGCGGTATCGTGATGGGCTCTCAAACCTTTGGTAAAGGTACCGTTCAATCTGTTCGTCCTTTAAACCACGGCCAGCTTAAAATCACTCAAGCTAAGTTTTATCGCATCTCGGGTGCCAGCACACAGCATAAAGGCGTTGTACCAGACATTCTGATCCCTGATACGGTCGATACGACTAAAGTAGGTGAAGATTCTCTTGAAAACGCTCTTCCTTGGGATGCTATTGCAGCGGCCGATTTTAAACAACTCGCTAGCAACGACGGTGTTGAAACAGTATTGAATCAACGCCATAAAGAGCGCTTTGCGAAAAACGAAGAATACCAAGTCTTACTTGAAGAGATTGCATTGCTCGATAAGCAACGCACAAAAGATCGCGTATCTCTCAATAAAGAAGTTCGCCAAAAAGAAATCAAGACAGCTGAAAAAGAGCAACTCGACTTAGAAAACAAACGTCGTAGCTTTGATGGCAAAGAACCTTACGCTGATTTCAAGGCATGGGAAGATGACGTCGAAGCTCAAGCAAGCAAGACGCAGAGCGACGAACTCGAAATAGACTTTATCGTTGACGAGAGCGTCGAGGTATTGCTTGATTTCATTGAAGCAACTGCAAAAGCTTCGATCGCAAAAG
>NZ_LWFI01000526.1:0-641 GCF_001635735.1 Oleiphilus sp. HI0067 | reverse complement strand
GCGTTGCGATGTACGGAACGAGGCACCCAATCGCCCTTACGGACTTCATCCATCATCGCGCCGCGAATTCGGATTCCGGCATAAGTCTCAAACGACGCACCACGATCACTTTCGTATTTTTGCGCAGCCTCTAGCAGGCCAATCATGCCGGCCTGAATCAAATCATCGACTTGAACACTTGATGGAAGGCGAGCCATTAGATGATGTGCAATACGCTTTACTAAGGGCGCATGCTTCACGATCAACTCATCTGCGTACTGTGTTTCTTTTTCGCTATACATCAACAAAACAGTATGGCCCTGCCGTAAAAGTACTGCATGGGGAATAAATCATTACGAGGCTACAGCCAATCCTAGGCTTGTACTAAGCGCTCAACAAAAAACTCCAAATGTCCTCTTGGAGTGCTTGGTAATGGCCACGAATCAGCCTTTTGAGCGAGCTGCTTGAATGCTATAGATGCTTTAGCGCGGGGGTAAGCTTCTAATACAGGGCGCTGACGCTGGACAGCTTTGCGTACGTTTTCATCGTAAGGAACAGAACCTACATATTGGAGTGCAACATCAAGAAAACGTTCCGTCACAGAGGTAAGCTTTGAAAAGAGATGGCGCCCCTCTTCTGGGCTGCGAACCATATTTGCAAGG
>NZ_LWFI01000525.1:0-737 GCF_001635735.1 Oleiphilus sp. HI0067 | reverse complement strand
CATTGTTGACCTTGCGGCAGCGCGAGGCGGTAATGCAGAGGGCACAGTCTTGAACGAAAAAATCGAGTTAGACGGCATTACCTTAGTCGGACACGTAAACCACCCTTCACGTGTGCCTGTGCATGCATCGCAGCTATTGAATCGAAACATTATCAACTTCATTAAGAACATGACCGAAGGTGGTCGCCTTGTTCCTAATCAAGAAGATGAAATTGTCACGGCAACTCAGGTGACTCGTGGCACTAGTATTTATTTTGAACCTGCTGAATCAAACCAAGAGGAGAATGCATAAATGGAAATGCTCGTTCTTAGCTTCACCATATTCATCTTGGCCTTATTCGTTGGCGTCGAGTTGATAAACAAAGTACCGCCAACCTTGCACACACCTCTGATGAGCGGCACCAACGCGATCTCTGGCATCGTTATCGTCGGTGCAATTGTTAGTGCTGGTACAAATCACTTGTCTCCCACTGTTGCAAGTGTTCTTGGTTTTATTGCTGTTACTCTCGCAAGCATCAACATCGTTGCAGGCTTCATGGTGACAGATCGTATGCTCAACATGTTTAAGCAAAAGGGCTAATGATGTTTGCTTTAGTCAATCTTTCTTACTTAACAGCGGCTGTGTTTTTTATCCTCGGCATAAAAGGCATGACCAAACCTAAAACGGCNGTACGCGNAAATCAGCTTNCAGCTATCGNCATGTTNATCGCAGTAACCGCAGCACTTCTTCACCACGA
>NZ_LWFI01000524.1:0-677 GCF_001635735.1 Oleiphilus sp. HI0067 | reverse complement strand
TTTTTCCCTATGGTTCAATGGCTTGTTAACTATTTTTTAGACCTATGCCCAATGTTTTTGAACGCTATTTATTCGGACTACAAAGAAATTGGGTTTGAGAGTACAATTTCGTGCCACAAATTTGTGTTGTGCCGTAACGCACGCGCATTTAACCCTCCCAGCAAAAAGAATTAAGAGACGGATATGACTACGATTCGCCAAGATGACTTGATCGAGAGTGTTGCAGACGCGCTGCAGTTTATTTCTTATTACCACCCAGCAGATTTTATCAAGGCGGTTCACGAAGCGTATTTACGTGAAGAGTCGCAGGCTGCTAAAGATGCTATGGCTCAGATTCTTATTAATTCGCGCATGTGTGCTGAAGGTAAGCGTCCAATCTGTCAAGACACTGGCATTGTAACGGTCTTCGTGAAAGTAGGTATGAATGTTCAGTGGGATGCTCAAATGAGTTTGAGTGACATGATCAACGAAGGTGTGCGTCGTGCTTATACACATCCAGACAATGTTCTTCGTGCATCTATTTTGGCTGACCCAGCTGGCGCGCGTAAAAATACTAAAGACAATACTCCTGCTGTTATTCATTACGAAATTGTCGAAGGTGACAAAGTTCATGTAGAAGTGGCGGCTAAGGGTGGCGGTTCTGAGAATAAATCTAAGATGGTGATGCTTAATCCTTC
>NZ_LWFI01000523.1:0-726 GCF_001635735.1 Oleiphilus sp. HI0067 | reverse complement strand
CGTCTTGATCAAGATCATCATTTAGATCCACAAAATCGGTGTCATCGAGAGGGTCTGAGTTACGAAGTTTCACCTCATAGTAGTCAGAATTACTATCATTATCGGTATCTGGGTTTAGAGGATCCGTACCTGCAAGTAATTCATCTGAGTCTGATAAACCATCGCCGTCGCTATCGGACAATCGTATGTGAGATATAACTTTGCTATTTGATGGTGTGGCAAGATCGATATTTAATTCATCTATGTTAGGAATTCCATCTCCATCGAAATCATCTGGATTCCCCTGATTGCGTGCACTACAAGCAGGATCATAGATAAAGTAATCTTGCGAATTCTTTATGCCGTCACTATCGAAATCTTGATCTGTAGATGGATCAAAACCATAACCAATTACGATTTCACCAACTCCAGCAATTGCATTATCCCCAACATTATTAGGCTTGGTTGGATCTATCTCATGGATATTAAGATTGACAGAATCGCCAACTTCCAAGTTGCTCGTGCTGAATGAAGTTTCATTAAATCCTTCAATTACTAGGCTGTTGACTGACCATACAGGGATAAAGCTCTCATACACTCGACTCTTGAAAATATCGTCAACCGATAAGGTTTCCCCTACATTTATAAAGTCTTGGTCAAATTCAAAAGTCGTGGCAAGGCTAACAACAGGCTCTCCCGCTACTACAGTTGAAGTAAACCCAGACGTATCGCCTATTGAAAACTCAT
>NZ_LWFI01000522.1:0-498 GCF_001635735.1 Oleiphilus sp. HI0067 | reverse complement strand
AATGTGAGTGCCGACATGCAGATAAATGTCGCTATAAAAATAATCAGCTGCATGTAAGACAGAGATGCTTGGAAGTTTTCAGTACCGAAAGTCCAACCGCCACTAATCATAGGAGGAATCGCAACATCGCGAGCGCCTTGCGCATTCACTACAAAGTTTTGTAGAAAGATAGACATACCAATTGCAGAGATTAAAGGAATTAATCGATTCGCTCCGCGCAGAGGTCTATATGCTGTTCTTTCAATCGCCCAGCCGAAAGAACTCGATACAATAATGGCTATTGTGAGTGCAGCGAGGATAATAATAGGAACATATTCGATGCCTAACATCGTTAGTCCTGCTATCACGACAAAGCTGACATAGGTGCCGATCATGTACACTTCACCATGCGCGAAGTTGATCATGCCAATAATGCCGTAAACCATGGTGTAACCGATCGCGATTAACGCATAAGTACTACCAATCGTCAGTCCATTGAGTATTTGTTGTATGAAATAT
>NZ_LWFI01000521.1:0-836 GCF_001635735.1 Oleiphilus sp. HI0067 | reverse complement strand
CGACATTACCACCTGCCTGCAAAACAACTGCATTTGTTCGTTCGACCGAGTCATAGACACCATCGGCTAGCAGTAAGTTCACGCCAAGACTACCCAACGACTTAATAGGTAAAGCACTATCGACTTTGTAAGCATCGATATTAGATTTGGTCTCACCCAGCACAACCGCATCAAAGAACAAAGCCGCTTGCAAACTATCAACGCCCAGTTGCAATCCACCACCATAATCGCGTGTCGACTCGAGTCCTGCATGACGATCACTCGCTAGCACATCGACAGTTAAATTCGATAGTGCAATCGTGCCCTGACCACCTAACGCGCCGAACCAATATCCGATATCAGACCAATCGGTATCATCACCCCAAGCCAAATCCCAACTAGAAATTGTTGCCTGAGTATCCAAATTAAAGCCTTCTACGCCATCCCGACCACCGGCACCTAGCTGAATAGATTGACTCAACGCTAACTTAGACCAAAGACTTCCGTAACTCGGCAGCAATACTCCGCTATCTACATCGTTAGACACACCATTATTGTTGGCATTAGTGCTTAATCGTATGGCATCAGCACGCAATTCAAGATCCACTTGAGATGCTACGTACTCGAATTTTCCAGAGGTAGGGTTATAAGCCAACGTGGCATCCGGCGCGATATAGTCAATGCTCATACCGTCTAAAAAGAATTCATTTCCGTTTGTTCTATAACCAAGACGCCCATTCGTTAAACTAAAGGCCGTATCAATAACGTAAGCTGTGGCGTTAGAACTAATCTCTGTTAAACCATCCAATTCAAAATCTAAATACAACCCACCTAAACTTGGGGTACCCAATAGATTA
>NZ_LWFI01000520.1:0-762 GCF_001635735.1 Oleiphilus sp. HI0067 | reverse complement strand
AAGAAGCTTAGCTCACCTAAATGCGGATAATAAGCCTCAAGGTCGATANAAATTGGGCGTTTGTTTTGTCCACTTTTTAAATGCGTTGCAGAAATTTGCCGCGTCTGAAAAGCCCAATTCGAAGGCAATATCTTCATTGGTAAAGTCGCCTTGTTGAAGCATTGCGATCGCAATTTGGCAACGAATTTTGCCCATCAAAGTATTGTAATTTAGACCGATCTTTCCAAGTTTTCGTCGGAAGGTGCGTTCACTCATACACATGGCTTCGGCAATGGCTTTGGAGTTAGGGTAGCTATCGCCGTCATTTCGCACTAAGCGGTCGAACTTGTTGACCAATGCGAACTCATCTTTCAGTGTTTGCATAAGTTGATTCAGTTGCTCAATGCTGTCTTTCAATTCATGCTTTGCACGGTAAGCGTATGTGAGCTCTTGTTTAAGATGAGCAAGGTCCACTACCCATTCATTGAATTTTGCGTCATCTTCAATCTCGCAATCAAAGTGACTGCGATAGAAGGCTTTATCCGCCTCTGTAAGTTTTAGAACGAATTTTAAAGCACGTGTTTTAACTGGACTGCCCGTGATCTCGCGCGAGACGGCTTGCATGCCGCCGATCGTTAACTCGAATATCATGTGCAGTAAACGCTCACTCAGTCCTGATACGTTTACAAGCCGATGGGTCAGTTCTTCTTGATCTTGGATAATCGTGGGATCAGTAAAGCTGCCTAGCAGCTCGTAATAGCTGTGTGAGATTTCGAGTGCATC
>NZ_LWFI01000519.1:0-676 GCF_001635735.1 Oleiphilus sp. HI0067 | reverse complement strand
CTTTCCTGAGAGTTTAGTAAAAAAGAAGGCGTAACTAGTTTCGAATAATGTTGTTCAGTTCGTCCGTTCCCCCAAGAAATCTGCGTAATTAACATCAGAAATTTGGCTTAGCTTTATGTCGGCTTTTGTCTAGCAGCTGAAGTTTTAAGCGATGAAAGCATGACTTACTTTTCATGAATTTTGCTAGCGCTGAGTCTCGATTTAGTGCAGTTAATTCTCTTCTTGCAGCTTATAATGTTGATCCTTTAGAGCCCATATTTGAGTTCAATAATGCTTAGAAAAAACCAAGAATTCCTTACAATATTGAATTCTATTAAATTCAACAGCTTACAAAATGTAAGCCTTACAAAGGTTGCTTAATACATGAGCGATAAAAAAGTAGCACTTATCGTTGGTGCTGGAGATGCTATTGGCAGTGCGATCGCTAGAGAGTTTGCCCTGACGGGTTTGAGTGTATGCATGGTTCGTCGCAGTGAAGAGCTAGTCAAAGAG
Organism: Oleiphilus sp. HI0067; assembly: GCF_001635735.1. Classification (NCBI taxonomy): domain Bacteria; kingdom Pseudomonadati; phylum Pseudomonadota; class Gammaproteobacteria; order Oceanospirillales; family Oleiphilaceae; genus Oleiphilus; species Oleiphilus sp. HI0067. Next base: position 184 of record NZ_LWFI01000519.1, on the reverse strand, counting down.
GCAGCCAAAGCACTTAATGATGAAGGCTATGAAGCACGTGGTTTTGGTGTGGATGCACGCAGCGAAGATGCAGTTCAGGAGCTATTCGAAAATATTGAGAACAACATCGGCGAAATCGGAGTGGTTGTATTTAATGTTGGGGCGAATGTGCCTATGAGTATTCTCGATACAAGTGCACGTAAGT
>NZ_LWFI01000518.1:0-853 GCF_001635735.1 Oleiphilus sp. HI0067 | reverse complement strand
ATTGAAGTATTCTCGACCGGTGCTTTTAGGAGCTGGGGCGGAGAAAAACGGATCGCTGTATAAGCACTTTAATAAGCTAGGAATCACTTTTCCAGAGCTAGCCCATGCGCCGTTTTCATCATAATCTTTGTCTTTGTGGCACTCTATCCAACGATCAAGCAAAGTGTTTGCGGGCCCAATATCGTATCCATAGCTGTTATGCATGTGACCCTCTGGGATCACGCTAATGTTGCCAATTCCGCCTAGGTTGATAATGAAATGGTGTGCGTCTTTGCTCGAAAATATAGCCTCATGAAATGCGGGGACCAAAGGTGCGCCTTGGCCGCCGCAGACCATGTCTGCCATTCTGAAGTCATTGATCGTCATAATGCCTGAGTGTTCCGCGATGGCATGTCCATTACCAATTTGGATGGAGAAGGGTGTTGGACCTTCTGGGCGATGGCGGATGGTTTGTCCGTGGCTTCCTATAGCCGTAACGCTTTCCGGATTGATGTTTAGGCGAGTTAGGAAGTCGTTCGTGCTTTTACCAATGAACTTCCCCAGTTCATGATCTACTCGACCAAAACGCTCTAGCTCTTCATCAGAGTTTGAATCACAGAGTTGGGATAAGGCGTGTCGCAATTTTTCCGGTAGTTTTATGCAATCAGATTGAACTGTATGGATCTTATTGTCCTCGAATTTAACGAGGGCAATATCAAGGCCGTCTATGCTAGTGCCTGAAATGCAGCCTATATAGAGTTGTTGGCTGGTGGTCACAAGGCTACTGATCATTCAGCGCTAGCTGAAAGTTTTCACGCAGGGTATCTAGTTGCGCTAAGAGAGGCTTTGTTTGAAGCGAGAAGAGCTCAACTTC
>NZ_LWFI01000517.1:0-720 GCF_001635735.1 Oleiphilus sp. HI0067 | reverse complement strand
AACTGGAGAACTTCTGGCAATTGGATAAACAAACGATACGCTAGCCAGGTGATAGGCACGTCTAAGAGCGAAGAAATAAAATACATTAGCTACTGCGGAAAAAAAAAGGGCGATTATGAGTTCAGCGTTCCATTGAGCCTCGATAACCAAACTGGTTATTGCCCAAGGCGCAAAAATAAGCGTATGGGCCAATAAGCCCCACCACAAAAAATTTGCGCGCGGATCCGCTAAACGAGTCATTACGTTCCATGCGACATGCATTAGAACCGATAGCGTCAACAATGCGAAGGCATTATCGATCATGGGCTACTCCCTAGTTGACCCGTTTATGTGCTTGGAATGTGCTCATAACGTTAAGGTCATGCCATCATAGCCAGCAATGACATCACTAGGCAGCTTATCTCCGTGCTGCTTTAACCACCTATCAAAGTCGTGCCCAATGTGAGTCATGATCGTCTTTCGTGGTCCAATAGAATCGTGTAAGGCCAAAGTTTCGTTGAGATTGTTGTGGTTTCTATTGTCAACATCAGGTGGAGAACTTGTATCAATAATCAGATACTCCAAATCGGTAGAAGTGAGATATTCAAGCACTTTAGGCGGTAAGCCTTTTGTGTCGGTGAAATACGCCACCGATTTCCCGGCACACTGGAATAAATACCCATAGGTGAGTTTTGAATGAATTAGAGGTAATGAAGTCACCTCAAGATTTTCCAATTTTAG
>NZ_LWFI01000516.1:0-641 GCF_001635735.1 Oleiphilus sp. HI0067 | reverse complement strand
CTCTCGGCATGATGACTAAAGCTATTTTGGTCTTAAAAGGGCGTGCTCACTATCAGCAAGGCAATAAAGGAATGCTCTCATGATAGGCATTATTATGTTTTTTGCTGCGCTTCTTTTATTGATGCTGGGCTTTCCCGTTGCGTTTACATTTGCAGGCGTCGCACTTGTTTTTGGAGTGATTGCTGAAGGCTTTGATTTGTTTGCTTTCATGCCTTATCGCATTCAAAGCATTATGGAAAACACCATATTAATGGCGATACCGCTGTTTATTTTTATGGGCGTGGTGCTACAGAAAACCAAGTTAGCGGAACAATTACTGGTTTCTATGTCGCAGTTGTTTGGTCGTATGAGTGGTGGTATAGCGATTAGTACAATCTTAGTCGGTGCGCTCTTAGCTGCATCTACTGGTGTTGTCGGAGCGAGTGTGGTCGCGATGGGTTTGATATCGCTGCCAGCGATGTTGAAGTACAACTATGATAAGCAATTAGCGTGCGGCACCATCTGTGCATCGGGCACCTTGGGACAAATTATCCCTCCTTCAATCATCTTGATCATATTAGGCGATGTATTGGGCTTGCCGGTTGGGGATTTGTTCCAGGCGGCCGTTGCTCCAGGTTTGTTATTGATTGCTTTGTATATTG
>NZ_LWFI01000515.1:0-652 GCF_001635735.1 Oleiphilus sp. HI0067 | reverse complement strand
TGCGTATACGCCGCACACGTCATCGATAAATTCTTTGAGGTCGTATGAACGACGGTTTGCTGTTTTCGAATAATTAAGCAACTTAATCATTTTTCCGTCAACGTAGGCTGCGAATTCGTAGCCAGGAGCATCTTCGTCAGTATCGAGCACCACGACGGAGTTTGGTTCTGCATTGAATGTGGCTAGTTCGTTGATGCGACCACTTTCGGGATTGAATTGGAATGCTTTACCGACATCTTGACCTGATTCATTTTCTGTACTGAAAAATACATTGATGCTCTGCACTTCGTCTTCCTCGCGAGCGACGGGTGGAGTTTCACTACACGCACTCAGTGCGAGAAAGGCAACCAAACAAATGATCAGATGAGTGCTTCGCAGTACGCTAAAACTCATGGGCACAACATTCCTTTGAGAAAAGTAATTTAACCCAGCTAGTATATAGAGCTAGGATTTTGAAGCGAAATCAAAGGCAAACGATTGGGATAAGGGTCACACAAGTAACGTGGTCTTAGCCTAATAGTTGCTTAAGATAATGTTTGGCATCGCTTTTACCTTGTTCGAAAGTAGAGTGGACCTTCTTTGGTGATGTGTAATCCCAGCTTTCTACCTCTACTTTTTGAAGAGGGCAGAGATATGTGATTTTTTCTGTATT
>NZ_LWFI01000514.1:0-626 GCF_001635735.1 Oleiphilus sp. HI0067 | reverse complement strand
GCACTTTTACTTGTTTAGCGCGTTCGCCAATGGCCGTATAGCTCGAAGTACGAATAGCAATGTGGTCGCATTTGACGCCAAGCACTTCAAACATTTCTTGAACAGCGATGCCTACTGGAGCACCACCACGCCATACGCCTACGATGTAGTCAGGGCGGAAGCCACTTTCATAAATTTGAATTGCTAGCTTGAATGAGTCTTCAAGAAGTTGCTGGGCGCTGATAAAAGTTTTTTCCATTGTTCGTACCAAATACAAGTAATAAGTAATCGGCGCGAACTATAGCCAAAAAAGGATTAACTTTCATTAGAAATAAAAAAGGTCGGGTATTCCCCGACCTTATAGTACTGATCTAATGTCGCACTTAGTTAGTGCTGAGAATAACTGAATCGATCAAATGGATCGTACCATTGCTCGCTTTAATATCAGTTTCGATTACTTTAGCGCCTTCAATCAGCAAATCACCATTTGAAATTTCTACTGACACTGATGAACCTTCTCGAAGTGTTGCAACGTCAGAGCCATTAGCTGCGTATGCTGCCAATGCACTGACCTCTGAACCCAAAACGTGCTGCAGCAAAATATCTTGCAAACCTTCGACGGCACCAATGTTATTTTCATCGAAACC
>NZ_LWFI01000513.1:0-749 GCF_001635735.1 Oleiphilus sp. HI0067 | reverse complement strand
GGAGAGGATGGCTTTACATGTGATTCGGGCGATCGTTGTCCGCCATATTACAACGATGTCTGGCGTAGTAAGAATGGTAAGCGCTGGGAGTTGTTAACTGCTGACGCAGGTTGGGCTCCACGGCCGGGACATCAGTGCGAGGTACTCTTTGGTAGTTGTGTATGCTTTGGTGGCTTTGGTTTGAGTACTAATCCGCAGGACCCATTTGCAGTGGCTAATCCTATCGATGTTTGGGTGAACAAAAATGGCCGAACGTGGAAACAGCTCTCAGGTCCGGCTGAACAACCTTGGAATGCGCAGTCACCAGAAGATATTAAGTATGATCTAGCGGCATTTCCTGTGTATTTTGCGAATGGAAGGTTCCAGCCGAGTATCTTTACATTTGGTGGTGATCGAGAAACCTTTGATCCATTCGATCCCATTGGATTTACGAAAGTCGATAATGATGTTTGGCAGTTCCGATATGACTGGGATTGGTGGAGACGATAGTACGTATACAGAGGCCGCTGAAAAGCGGCCTTTTTTGTTTACAGGAAGTATTGGCTTAACCAATAACACACGATACCTATTTGCGCGCAAAAGCATAGAAAACGACACTGCACGATGATGTTACTTGATGAAGCTGCATGAAGAAGCGACTGTGCAATGCGCGCGGCTAACAAATATAGCGCGAGGCTGTTGGTGATTTCTTGGCTTGCTGTAGAGATAGAAAAGAGAAGAGTTCCACCTAGGAAGGGAAATGACTCATA
>NZ_LWFI01000512.1:0-10834 GCF_001635735.1 Oleiphilus sp. HI0067 | reverse complement strand
TGTCGATCGATTTGGGGACTGCAAATACACTTATTTATGTGCGCGAACGCGGCATAGTTTTAGATGAACCTTCTGTTGTCGCGATTAGAAATTCGGGCGCTCAAAAAAGTGTTGCTGCGGTGGGTGCCGAAGCAAAACGAATGCTTGGTCGTACCCCCGGAAACATCACTGCAATTCGTCCGTTAAAGGATGGTGTGATTGCAGATTTCGTAGTAACTGAAAAAATGCTTCAGCATTTTATTCATAAGGTTCACGAGAATAGTTTTATTACGCCGAGTCCTCGCGTGTTGGTCTGTGTACCAAGTCGTTCTACAAAAGTTGAACAAAAAGCGATTCGTGAATCTGCATTAGGTGCCGGTGCACGTGAAGTGTATTTGATCGAAGAGCCTATGGCTGCAGCGATTGGTGCAGGATTACCTGTGGAAGAGGCGAGTGGTTCGATGGTCGTTGATATCGGTGGTGGTACAACTGAAATCGCGATTATCTCATTGAACGGTATCGTCTATGCAGATTCAGTTAAAGTCGGTGGCGACCGCTTTGACGAAAATATTGTGACTTATGTGCGTCGCAACTACGGTAGTTTAATTGGTGATGCGACAGCAGAGCGTATTAAACAAGAGATTGGTTGTGCTTACGAAGGCTTGGAAATTCGTGAAATCGACGTGCGTGGACGTAACCTAGCTGAAGGTGTTCCTCGTGGATTTACTTTAAATAGCGACGAAATCTTAGAAGCGTTACAAGAATCTCTAGCTGCAATTGTTCAAGCTGTGAAAGGCGCGCTTGAGCAATCTCCACCAGAGCTTGCTTCAGACATTGCTGAACGAGGAATCGTACTAACTGGCGGTGGTTCACTACTTCGCGGTCTTGATCGTTTGTTAAGCGAAGAGACTGGCTTACCAGTTATTGTTGCTGAAGATCCGTTGACATGTGTTGCTCGTGGCGGCGGTAAAGCGCTTGAGCTTATCGATACAAACGGCGCAGATGGTATTTTTGCTGTCGAATAAGCAAGCTACCTAAATCCTGCTATAGAAGTGGGCTTAGTTGCTTTGCCATTAGGAGTGCGCCATTAGTACTGTATTTGTACAAGGTCCGTATTTGGGCTATCGCTTGATACTGGCGGTTCTCGTTAGTGTCGTGCTGATCGTTGTCGATGTGCGTTATGATCAGCTCGATCCTGTTCGGCGTGGTGTTAGTACTGTACTGACACCATTTCAATGGATGAGTGATGTACCGCGTCATATCACTGATGGTATTGGTTTTCTTTTTACTTCCCGTTCGTCACTCGAAGATGAGTTAGATTCCCTTAAAGCTAAAGTTCTTGTTCTAGAACGCCAGTCTCAAAAGCTTGCTAGTACAACCGCAGAGCTGAATCGTTTGCGAGAGTTATTGAATGCTTCTCGCGTTCTTGACGATGGTGTCGTAGTCACCGAACTTGTAAGTGTGAGCCCTGACCCAAACAAACATTATATTGTGATCAATAAAGGTCGCAGCAGTGGTGTGTATGTTGGGCAAGCTGTATTAGATGAATATGGCTTAGTTGGCCAAGTGATTGATGTCAGTGAGTTTCAAAGTCGGGTTTTGTTGATATCAGATGATCGTCATGCCGTGCCGGTGCAGGTTAATCGAAATGGTGTTCGCGCCGTTGCCTACGGGTTTGGTTCGCTATCCGCCTTAGAGTTAGCAAATGTTCCAGATACAGCAGATATTCAGGAAGGAGATTTACTTGTGAGCTCTGGTTTAGGTGGGCGCTTTCCGTCAGGCTACCCTGTAGCGACCGTGACGAAAGTTGCACACGATCCAGGAGCAGCATTTGCGACAGTGAAAGTCACTCCGCAAGCTAATCTTAACCGCAGTCGTTTATTGTTATTAGTTTTTCCAAATAAAGATGATGCGCCACAAAGCGGTGTTGAGGTCGCTCAATGATTTATCAGCCTAGTATGTTGGCCGTGGTGATCACCTTCATGTTGTCGGTGATACTCGAACTCATATATTTGCCGGCAATGATTTCGTTGTTCAGACCAGAGTGGTTGGTCATGACAGTCTTCTTTTGGACTCTGCGCTCGCCTAGTACTGTTGGTATAACTGTAGGCTTTTTTATTGGTCTGCTGCTGGATGTGATCAGTGGTGTATACCTTGGGATCAACGCCTTAGCCTTGAGTATCGTGTCGTATCTTGCGATAGGCATGCACAAGCGCTTTAAGCTTTATCCTTTGTTGCAGCAGTCTCTTGTTGCGTTCGTTGTTGTCATTATTCATTTGTTGATTGTGAACACCTTTACCTCTCTGTTAAGTCGAGCTGAAGCACCTTCAGATTTGTTGCTTCGGGCTATGTTTAGTGGGTTTTTATGGCCTATTCTTGTTGTTGTATACGACAGAATTAGCTTTGCTTTGCGAGGGTAGGTAAGTGCAATTAGTGTTAGCTTCGGCCTCGCCTAGACGTTTAGAGTTGTTACAACAGCTAGGTTACGATCCATTAAAAAGCCCCGTTGATATTGATGAGTCAGTTCATGACTCTGAGAAGCCGTATGCTTATGTTGCTCGCATGGCAAAAGAGAAGCTAGTAGCGGCAGCACATCAGTTTTGTCTTTCTAAGACTTGTATTGATGGTCGAGATTACTTAATGCTGGCAGGCGATACTGTTTGCGTGCATGGTGAGCAAATTCTGATTAAGCCGGAAGATTTTTCTGATTTTCAACGAATGATGCGCGTGATGTCAGGTGATCATCACACGGTCGCAACTGCCTATGCTTTGGGAGTATTAAGTAATGGCCAGCTTAGCGAAGTTCAGGAACATATCGTTAAAACTAAAGTCTTCTTTAGAGGGCTAAGCGATCAGGAAATCGCTGATTATTGGAAAACCGAAGAGCCTTTCGATAAAGCTGGTGGTTACGGCATCCAAGGCATCGGAGCGGTACTGGTCGATAAAATAGAAGGTAGTTACAGTAATGTTGTTGGCTTACCCTTAACGGAAGTTCACCAGAGTTTGAAATCGTTCGGTCTAGAATCAAAACTTTAAAAGGATAGTGTTTTGAGCGAAGAGTTGCTTATTAATGTTACCCCTGTTGAAACGCGTGTTGCGGTTGTAGAAAACGGGATGTTGCAAGAGGTATATATCGAGCGATCCAGTCGATTAGGGATTGTCGGTAATATCTATAAAGGCAAGGTTGTACGCGTATTGCCAGGAATGGAGGCAGCTTTTGTAGATATCGGTCTTGAGCGTGCGGCTTTTATTCATGTCTCTGACATCGTCGGGCCCGCAGAGAAAGATACTGCGCAACCTGATATTGCGCATTTGCTTCGTGAGGGTCAGCCTCTTGTTGTTCAAGTCACTAAAGATCCTATAGGCACTAAGGGTGCGAGATTAACCACTCAGTTATCTGTAGCGAGTCGCTATCTTGTGTACATGCCTAGCGTCCAACACATTGGTATCTCTCAACGTATTGAAGAAGAGTCAGAGCGTGATCGTTTGCGTTCCTTAGTGACGAAAGCCACGAAAAGTGAAGCTTTTTTTGCTGAGCGTGCTGCTGAGCCGAAGTCAGCGACTGAGCAAAATAATGATGCTGTTGATACAGAAGCCGGTGATAGCGAATCGAAAGATGAAAACGGGTCTGGATTTATTATTCGAACAGCGGCAGAAGGCGCTGGCGAGGATGAATTTGAAGCGGATATTCGATTTCTCATTCGGCTCTGGAGCAAGCTAGAGCAGCGCATTAAAAATTGTGCTGTAGGTGAGGTGATATACCAAGAATTACCGCTTCATGTGCGGGCTATAAGAGATTTGGTAAAACCGCAGACAGAGAAAATTCGCATCGATTCCAAAGAAAGCTTTGTGAAGGTAAAAGAATTTTCAGAGAACTTTTTGATTGATGTCAGTTCGCGATTGGAATATTACCCAGGTGAGCGTCCGATTTTCGATCTGTATAGCATTGAAGACGAAATTCAAAAAGCCTTGGGTAGGAAGGTTCAGCTGAAGTCTGGTGGCTACCTGATAATCGATCAAACCGAGGCTATGAGCACAATAGACGTTAATACTGGTGCTTTTGTTGGCCACAGAAACCTCGAAGAAACTATCTTTAAAACCAACCTCGAAGCGGCTCGAACGATAGGAAGACAGCTTCGTTTGCGTAATCTTGGTGGGATTATTATCCTCGACTTTATTGATATGGAAGACGAAGAGCATCAGCGTCAAGTCTTGCGTATGCTAGAGAAAATGCTCGAGCGCGATCACGCTAGAACCACGATTAGTTGTGTGTCAGAACTTGGTTTAGTGGAAATGACGCGTAAGCGAACAACAGAAAGCTTAGGGCAAACTTTGTGCGAGCCTTGCCCTGTTTGTGATGGCACCGGTTCACTTAAAACAGCTGAAACCGTCTGTTATGAAATCTTGCGAGAAATCTTGCGAGTTAGTCGCGCGTACGATGCGCAATCGATCATGGTGATGGCATCTCAAAGTGTCATTGATCGCCTGTTGGATGAAGAGTCTGATAATGTCGCAGATTTAGAAACTTTCATCGGCAAGCAGATAAAGTTTCAGGTTGAACTAATGTACAATCAGGGCCAGTACGACGTTGTTTTACTCTAGCGTCACTCCCTTAAGATAAACGCATAGGTTTTTCGCTTTGAATCGAACCTACAAACTGCTTAAATTCAAAGCGAAACTGCTTGCGTATACCGCATTAATAGCGGTCCTCGTCTATGTTGTAGCAGGGCGTTTAGTCCTCTCACAGCTTCCAGATTATCGCCTTTCTTTGCAAAGCTACCTAAGTTCTGAGCTGGAACTGCCTGTTGTGATCGATCAACTTGGGGCAAAGTGGAGTGGCTTTGATCCAATTCTTGAGATTCGCGGCATATCAGTCAATGGTGCACCCAACGCACATATAAAAACGGCACAGATTAAGTTCGCGTTCTTGGATACTCTGCTCAATCAAGCGCCGCGAATCAAATCTATTAAGTTAGACCAAACGAACCTTGCTCTGCATCAGGATAGTCAAGGAGGGTGGTCGCTTGCCGGGGTCGATTTATTTAATTTGCAAATAGACGATGACAGTACGTCTCAGTTTGCGATTGAAGATATTTTAGATGGCGCAAACCTAAAGCTTGTTGATGCATACGTGCGCGTGACAGTGCATGGCAAAGATGAGCGTGTATGGCATCTTCCATCCTCAAGTTTGACGTATATTGATGGACAAATATTCGCGCAAGGTAACGTCATTCGTCCAAATGGATTGCAGCCCTTAGCGCGATTTGTTTATAACAGCGCTGATTTTGAATCTAGTTCATCGACTGCCGGAAAACTCTATATTGAGGCGCGATCTGCTGACTTTCTTGATCGTTTTCTTGAGGCTTATTCTTGGAAAGGTTTAGTAATTAACGACTTGGATGTGAGCGGTCGCGTATGGCTTGATCTAGCTGGTCTAAAGGTTGAAGGGCTTTATGCCGATGTTCAATTACATCGTCTGAATTGGAGTGCCGATCAAAAAACTTTATTGCCGATAGTGAATTCATCCGCGCGTTTCTCTTGGCAAGGCAATGAAAACGGGCATCGGGTTGCCCTGGATAATCTTGTCTATCAATGGAATGGGCAGCGATGTTCAATTCCTGGAGCTGTACTTGAATCCTCCGAAGCTGGACTGAATGTCTCGGTCAGTCAAATAGACCTAGATTGTACCGGCGAATTATTGCGATCGGTCGATCTATTAGATAGCGATCTAAGTGAGCGACTTAGGGTTAGTGATCCTAGTGGTCTACTTAAAAACATGCATATTGCTTTGGATTCAGAAAGCGATGATTTTTCGTTTAAATCAGAGCTACACAAAGTATCTTTGAAGCCATTTAGGGGTACTCCTGGTGCAACGAACATCGACGGTTTTATTGAAGTTAATGAGAACCTAGGTTACGTCGATTTTTATAGTGAAAAGTTCGGCTTATTTTTCCCTGATTTGTATTTAAAGAGCTTTGATAGTTATAGCGCGTCAGGCCGGGTTCAATGGTATCAAGATGGCGATGACTATGTGGTCGAGTCGCAAGGCCTGTCGTTGAAATTGTTCGATGATGCAGAAGTGACTGGCGATTTTGTTCTCCGACTTAATGACGATTCGCAAGAGGATTACCTAGGTTTGATGCTCGGTATGACAAATGTTGAGTTATCGAATGTGATTGATTTTGTACCGTATTATGCTGTTGATTCGACCTTACATCAGTGGCTCGCAGAGTCGCTTAAAAGCGGCATTGTAGAAGATGGGCGTTTTATTGGGTATGGAAGTATCGAATCTGACAGCCCCAATAATAGCTTTAGTTCAACCTTGGCGCTCAGAGCGAAGCCAGCCGAGCTAAAATTTGACGAGTTATGGCCGTCACTGACTGATCTCGATTTAACTCTGAATTTACACAACGACAGGCTGATCGTAGAAGCTGAAAGTGCGCAGATAAACGGTGTTTCTGTTCGTAATCTCTCTGCCGTTATGCCGGAGGTAAGCGAAGAAGAGCCCGACTCTCGTTTACAGGTTGATGCTGAATTATCCCTTGATGGCGCGGATTATGATTATTGGCTTTCAGAGTCTCCCATTGCTGATGCAACCCGAGGTGTTTCAGATTTACTTAGCTTTGAGGGGCCTGCGGAGGCGCATCTAGGGCTGAATTTAGTTTTTCAGGATGAACTGCAGACCGATTACAGCATTGACGTATATGCACGAGGTTTGAAAGCGAGTCATCGAGATAGCCACTTATTTGCGGAAAACATCGTGGGTAAGTTGAAGGTGGATTCTCAAGCAGGTATTAATGCCGATATGTTATCGATGCAGTTTATGGGCGAGGCTGCATTTTTAAATATAGAGAATCGTTCGGATATAGCGGCAACAGAGTTGAAATTATCTGGGCAGTTAAATCCCAGTAAGCTATTCACGGATGAGAACAAGCGGTCTAGTAATGTTCCTTTTTATGGCGTAAGCGGTCGTACCGCCTTTGAATCCTCATTGATAATTCCTGATGCGCAAGAGCCAGCACGTTTTGAGATGACGAGCAATATGCAAGGTCTTGCAGTTGATTGGCCTGAACCTTTTGCCAAATTATCTGAATCTAAAAATTCCGTGCAAGTAAATGCTTCGATTAAAGAGAAGCAAGCGGATGTCACTATCATTCTAGATGGTCAGGCACTACCAAAAGGAAGTGGGCAGCTCTTGTTTGTTGATGAGCAATTAGAGTACGGAAAGCTTGTGCTGTCATCATCATTAAACCCTCTAGACTTTGGCGCGTATCGTTTTTCTGAAGAGGGCTTGGGTGTTGCTGTCGCGCTTGATCATATTGAAGTTGAGCCATGGATAGATTTCGCTAGCGAGACCTTTACTGGCGAGGCGGGTGAAGCAGGAATATTGAAAGAGATTTTTGTCAAAAGTCCTGTCGTAGATATGTTTAACCATCGCGCTCTAGATGTCGAGGCGAGAATCTCACCATCCTTATCCAAGATAAATATCGTTTTGTCAGGTAAGGGCGCTGAGGGTGAAATTGTTTTTGCCAAAGGGGCTGCACCAGTTTCCGTGAATCTGAAGCACCTGCGTATAGAAGAACCAGCGGAGAGTCTTGATGGAGATAACGTTGCAGATGTAGATCCAAGAGAAATAGAGGCAATGTCATTCGCGGTGGATGACTTGTATTTTGGCGGCACTGCATGGGGGGCGTGGCGCTTTTGGACAGATTCTGATGACTATGGAATGGTGTTTAGGGAATTGCGCGGTGAAGTGTCAGGGAGTGCTCTAGAAGGGCAGCTGTCATGGCAATATGACGAAGGTCATAGCCATACTATCTTAACGCTTGATACTGCAGGAGCGAATGTTAAGCCTGTACTGGAGTTGTTTGGTCAGGAATCGCCACTAACGAGTGGGAAATATAAATCGGAGTTGGCGCTAGTATGGCCAGATCAGCCACAAAACTTCGCTTTATCAAAAGTATCTGGCACTGCTTCTATGACATTTGAAGATGGAGTTATCTCAACTGATAACCAAGCAACCGGTATTTTGCGTTTGTTTGGCGTGTTTAATGTCGATGCTTTAGTTCGCAGATTGAAATTGGATTTTTCCGATTTGTATAAGCAAGGTATCAGTTATGACAACCTCAATGTCAATGTCGTGATGGATCAGGGCGACCTTCGCTTTGTTGATCCATTAAAGATCAATGGTCCCTCAAGTAACTATACGCTCAGTGGTCATGTGGATTTAGCGGAGCAGATGTTAGATCTGAAAATGTTGGTTGAACTACCTTTATCTAGCAATGTTCCTATCGCGGGCCTGATGTTGGGAAACCCCGCTATAGGCGGAGCAGTGTGGCTAGTTGATAAAATCTTAGGGCAACCCTTATCAAGGCTTTCGACTGTGCGCTATGCCGTGAAAGGGAATTGGGACAACCCAGAGATGACGCTCGAGCAGGCCATCAATGCCAAGTAATACGCAGTTGTGTTGCGCGGTCGTGCAAATGAATAGTTCAGACGACTGGCGCAGTAATTTCAATAATGCCTTGATGTATATCGAAGAGGCCAGTGCCTCAGGTGCTCGGCTCGTTTTATTTCCAGAAAACTTTCTCTGTTTTGGGCAAAGTGCATTAGCGCAATTTGCTCCGCATGTGGATGCTTGTATTGAGCAGTTTCAATCTTTGAGCAACAAGACAAATATGACGCTCATTTGTGGCTCAATTCCAGTCGAGAATGGCGAGGGGAAGTATTACGCTCGTAGTTTCGTGATTGCACCAGAAAAAGACACTGAATACTACGACAAAATCCATCTTTTTGATGTGGATGTAGATGATGGCGTTGGGGCTTATCGTGAGTCAGATACCTATTGCGCGGGGGATGACCCAAAGGTTGTTTATATAGAGGGCGTTGGGCTCGGCTTAAGCATTTGCTATGACTTAAGGTTTTCTGAGCTTTATCAGCATTACGCGAAGCAGGGTGTTCAATTGATAACTGTTCCTTCGGCCTTTACTTATGCGACAGGGAGTCGTCATTGGGAGTTATTGCTTCGTGCTCGTGCAATAGAGACACAAAGCTTTGTGTTGGCTGCAAATCAATGCGGAGAGCACCAAAAGGGCCGCCGTACTTGGGGGAACAGTATGATCATTGATCCCGATGGGAATATTTTGGCATCAGCCAATCATGAGCCGGATATTATAGTTGCGAACTTAGATCTTTCCTTTTTATCCGAGATCCGCAAAAAGATGCCAATTGCCCAGCATAAGCGTCTTTAGTCTTTACTGCTGCGCTTTGTAGTTTTATAGAGCGCTACGATTTAATTCAGAATATCTTCTTCGTATTGCTTCAAGAACTTGAAAAGCTTTTTGGCTGCGCCGGTATTCTTTTCGTTTTGACGATCTTTATTCGCGTTTCTCACAAGCTGGCGTAATGTCTGTATCTCAACGCTTGGGTGTTTTTCGACGAATTCAGTTAATGCCGCATTACCTTCGTTGATCAGTCTTTCTCTCCAAGCTTCGAGCATATGTAAGCGTTTCGCGTATATATCGCTAGATGTATCGAATCGATCGAGTACTGTCTGAATTGCATCAATGTCTTGGTTGCGCATGACTTTGCCAATGTACTGTAATTGGCGTCTTTTGGCTTCCCGTGACGAGATGCGTTTGTAGGTCGTGATGCCTTCTTCTAATTCTTCTGAGATAGGTACTTGTTCAAGGTGGGAAGCTTTTAATTCACAAAGCTGCTTGCCGATTGCTTGTAACGCTTCCATCTCGCGTTTAATTTGGCTACGACTTTTAATGTCTTCGTCGAAATCTTCGTTGTTGCTATCGAATGGGTCGTGCTGACTCATAAAGTACCTGTGATCAAATTTATGCGTAGGCGATTGAGGCTAGGCCTAAAAAGGAGAGGAAGCCTACAACATCAGTGATAGTAGTCAAGATCACGCCACCTGCGAGTGCTGGATCAATGTCGCGCGATTTCAAAAAGTAGGGGAGTACGGTACCTGCTATAGCGGCTACAACGAGATTAATCATTAAGGCTGATGCGATTACGATTCCGATCGTGATGTCTTTGAACCATAGCATTGCGAGGCCTGAAACCACGGCAGCCCATAATGCGCCGTTAATCATGCTCACAGTGAACTCGCGATTGAGTAGCCACTTTAAGTTGCCACTACTGATTTGACCGACTGCCATACCACGTATCACAAGTGTAAGAGTTTGGCTTCCTGCTATGCCGCCCATACTGGCAACGATTGGCATTAGTACAGCCAGTGCCACGACTTTTTCAATAGTACCCTCAAACATGCCAATCACGGCAGAGGCAATAAAGGCGGTGACTAAGTTTATGCCCAGCCAAACAGCGCGCCTTTTGGTTGTTTGCTTCACCGGTGCGAAGGTGTCTTCATCCTCGTCGAGCCCCGCCATACTCATCAATGAGTGATCAGCATCATCCCTAATGACATCAACCACGTCATCAATGGTGATACGCCCAAGCAATATATTATCGTCGTTCACGACTGGTGCGGTGACCAAGTCCTGACGTTCGAATACATTCGCGACTTCGCTATCTGGCATATTGACGTTGATTGTCGTGATGTCTGTTTCCATGACCTCACGAACCGTAGCACTTGGGCTAGATACCAACATCGTAGTTAGTGGAAGGATACCGACCAAAACACCATTTCGGCTAACAACGAGAAGACTATCTGTCATCTCGGGTAGGCTTCGGTGTCTTCGCAAGTAGCGCAGAACAACGTCCATTGTGATGTCCGCACGGATAGTTACCGTGTCGGTGTTCATCAGGCCACCGGCAGTATCTTCCTCGTAGGCGAGGACTTCCTCGACACGTTCCCGGTCTTGGCTGTCCATGGAGTCTA
>NZ_LWFI01000511.1:0-641 GCF_001635735.1 Oleiphilus sp. HI0067 | reverse complement strand
CGTGCCTCAAGCAGAGAGTATTTTCTTAACACCAGACAATCACTTGTCGTACATTTCTTCGACATTGATTCGTGAGATTGCAGTACTGGGCGGAAACATTGATGAATTCGTTCATCCAACGGTCAGCAAAGCCCTAGACGAACACTTTAAGCAGCAGTAACAGGAACAGGATCATGGCATTAATCATTACAGACGACTGCATCAACTGTGACGTTTGTGAGCCGGAGTGCCCCAACGAAGCCATTTCCCCTGGGGAAGAGATCTACGAGATCGAGCCATCTAAATGCACAGAATGTGTTGGTCACTATGACGAGCCACAGTGTCAGCAAGTGTGCCCTGTTGATTGCATCCCTCTTGATCCTGCTCACAATGAGACGCAAGAACAGCTCATGGCAAAATACGAAAAGCTAACGGGCATCTCCTAAAATTAGCCCTTTCTTAGATTCTGACTACACTTAGCCAAACAAATACAGTGAACTCAGTGTAGTTAGGTCGTTCATGAGCGAAGAAAAAGCAAACGAATCTGAAGTACCGTTAACCCCCGAACAACGTATCGAGCTATTAGAAAGCAAGGTTGACAAAAACCGTGTTTTCTTGTTGTTTTTTGCTCTCATTCTTACTGTCACCATTTCTGCGACCGT
>NZ_LWFI01000510.1:0-872 GCF_001635735.1 Oleiphilus sp. HI0067 | reverse complement strand
TCCGATCGACCCTTTCTGGCGTTACCGTCTTCACGGGAGATATGAATTTACAGACGTATGGAGCGTTTCCTCGCACGATGCTCTTTACTACTATCACGATGAGGGTTGGGGGGCGCATGCTGAATTTACGCTGCAGCGACAAGGACCTTGGTTTATCTTCCGGCAAGGAATAGATGGAAAATACGATCATAAAGAACGTCTTTGGGAGCTCGCTCACACCTACTCTTTCTTGCGTGAAATTGACTCAAAAAGGGCTATCAATTATCAAGTAGGGATGCTTGCTGAGACGAAGCCAGAAGTGCAAGCGACTGGGTATTTTGTTAACGCCATTTATCGTAGAAAATTGATGAAGGAATGGCTCTTTTACGAAATGATTCCAGAAATGTATTACCCAAAAGAAGATAACTGGAAGATGGATCCATCGTTTACGATTAAAATAGAAATGGTATTCTCTGAGAAAGAATAAGTATTTCCACTTAAGCTAAATCAGCATTCACATGAATATTACTCCTATCGCATTTGCGAGCACGCCTTTTAAAGAAAAATTTGGTATTCCAAGGCAGCCCTCGCTTATCAAACACGCAAATTCCGTCATAGAATTCGTTTCGCCTTACGATCAACCGGATGCATTCGTTGGCTTAGAACAGTATTCACATCTCTGGCTGCAGTTTGGCTTTCATCAGCACGAACATGCCGAATTCAAGCCTTTAGTTAGACCGCCTAGACTTGGAGGCAATAAAAAAACTGGTGTTTTTGCAACCCGCTCATCATTTAGACCAAATTCTCTGGGACTGTCACTTGTCGAGCTAAAGCAAGTCATTCTCGACAAAAAGACTAGCTTAATCGTCTCATGTCCTGACTTACTCGATGGC
>NZ_LWFI01000509.1:0-709 GCF_001635735.1 Oleiphilus sp. HI0067 | reverse complement strand
AGGGGATCTTGAGCAAGCAAAGACAAACTTTCCCGAGGCCAGTTCACGAGACCTGAAAGGAAAGCTTTTGCTTCCTGGGTTTATTGATCCTCATAGTCATTTTGGAATGATGATTAGTGCGATAGGGCAAGCCAACGTGGCGCCACCTCCGGCAGGAACGGTCACTAATTTCTCAGACATCATTGTCGCCTTAGAAAACTACCGCGATGCATTCGGTATTAAGCTGAGCGAGTGGATATTTGCATGGGGCTATGACGAAACCCAACTAGCTGAAGGCAAGCACATCACCAAGATAGAGCTAGATAAAGCATTTCCGAATAATCCGGTGTATCTCCAGCATGTGAGTGGTCATATGGGTGTGGCCAATTCTGTGGCATTGGCACAAGGTGGTATCGATGAGAATACGAGAGATCCGATTGGTGGAAGAATTATTTGCTTCGACGATGGCAAAACGCCGACTGGCCTCGTTCAAGAAATATCAATGTACTATTTTGCAGGCAAGGCTATCGAAGAGTTTCAAGGCAAGAAAGCTGAGTTATTCCCAAAAGCACAGGAGCACTATTTGTCTTTTGGTGTGACCAGGGCACAAGATGGCATGACAGACCTTCTTAGCATGGCATTTTTCAGGAGTCTTGCTGCAGAAGAAAAGCTCGATTTTGATCTTGTGACACTGCATGGATATGCGAGCCTGAAGAACGATGATCTTGAA
>NZ_LWFI01000508.1:0-866 GCF_001635735.1 Oleiphilus sp. HI0067 | reverse complement strand
TACGAAATAAGCCCCAAAGAACGCTTATTGCGTCAATAAAACAACAGTTTGCGACAACAAACATCTGCAAAGGTGATAACAATCGTCGCAGACCGAAATACAAGAACGACCTCTTTGGTGTTCGAAAACATCCGTTAAATGGAGTAAATATAATGTCAGAGAAAACTCTGGGCCTGATCCAAGAAAATGAAGTAACGTGGGTAGACCTTCGCTTCACAGACACACGTGGTAAAGAGCAGCACGTAAGCATCCCTTCATCTGAAGTTGACGAAGACTTCTTCGAAGAAGGCAAAATGTTTGACGGTTCATCTATCGCTGGCTGGAAAGGCATCAACGAATCAGACATGATCCTTATGCCTGACGACTCTACTTCAGTTCTTGATCCTTTCACTGAAGAAACCACTCTTATCTTGCGTTGTGACATCGTTGAGCCTGCAACTATGCAAGGCTACGAGCGTGACCCACGCTCTGTTGCTAAGCGCGCAGAAGAATACTTGAAGTCTACTGGCATCGCAGACAGCGCATTGTTTGGTCCAGAGCCAGAGTTCTTCGTATTTGACGATGTTAAGTGGAAAGCTGACATCAGCGGTGCGATGTACCAAATCAACTCTGAAGAAGCTGCATGGTCTAGCGACGCAAGCATCGAAGGCGGCAACACTGGTCACCGTCCTGGCGTTAAAGGCGGTTACTTCCCAGTACCACCAGTTGACTCTTTGCACGATCTTCGTGGCGCAATGTGTGCTGCAATGGAAGCAATGGGACTAGTGATCGAAGTACACCACCACGAAGTAGGTACTGCTGGTCAGTGTGAAATCGGCGTTGGTGCGAACACACTTGTAAACAAAGCCGACGAAGTTCAAATTCTT
>NZ_LWFI01000507.1:0-691 GCF_001635735.1 Oleiphilus sp. HI0067 | reverse complement strand
AGTTTGATGGAAATTCTTTTGTTTTTATCGGCACATCATCCGTGTGCCCTTCTATTGAAATTCTACCCTGAACAGAGCCTAGTAGGTCAACGAGCTTGTCCAAAATAGGTAAAAAATCATCTTCCAGATGCGCTGAACCTGAAGAAAACGACCCTTTCTCTTCAACTCGTATAATAATTTTGCGCCCTTGAGTTTCTAATTCGATTAATTCTTCTGAAATTTCTTTCTCTAGAAAAGACGCAATTTCGAGAGCCTGATCTTCTGCTTCCTCAGCAGCCTTAGTGACAGTAGAAACCAATAATTGTTGCAGCTCTAGCATTTCCCTATCATTTTCATCCAATGCATCGGTACATTCATGTGCAGCCTCACGCGGTGTTGATTGATCGCACATCAACTCTAAACTTTGCTCGTTGGGATTAGTCGTTTGTTGCATGACTGTCCGAATGGGCGTTGGCTCTGGTTTTCCCGGCGCGAACTCTAGTGCTACCACACTGGTGCCAGTAGGGACTTGATTCACTTCGACTTGTTTCTGAACACCAAATGCTTCACGCATGGAGCCAGCAAGACGCTTAAACTTCAAAACATCCATTTCAGCAAACGATAGAAGCAATAC
Organism: Oleiphilus sp. HI0067; assembly: GCF_001635735.1. Classification (NCBI taxonomy): domain Bacteria; kingdom Pseudomonadati; phylum Pseudomonadota; class Gammaproteobacteria; order Oceanospirillales; family Oleiphilaceae; genus Oleiphilus; species Oleiphilus sp. HI0067. Next base: position 78 of record NZ_LWFI01000507.1, on the reverse strand, counting down.
AAAGAAACACATGAGCAGAGACATTAAGTCTGCAAAGGTTCCCATCCAAGCAGGAAGCCCCGGTTTGCATTCTTCGCA
>NZ_LWFI01000506.1:0-557 GCF_001635735.1 Oleiphilus sp. HI0067 | reverse complement strand
GTTTCGTGCAGCGCACTAAAAATAACTTGCCCAGGCAAGGAGCCATATACTTCGCCCTCACCCGCAGAAATAGATCTTTCGATAAGCTCTCGAGACTCAAGTAATATAGACTGCGCGTCAGTCTGGCCAAGAGGGATAGCCTTACAAGCAACTGCGGCCTGGTTTTCTAACCAACTCCAGAGAAAGGCCACCTTAAGCTCATCAATGGACAAACCTAAACCTTTTGCAGCATACGCGTACGCAGCTAGGAAACTTGGTTTCGAAGGCATTGCTACAGGCAAACTCGTAATAGCGTCTTGAGTGCGGATCAAACGCCGAAGACTTTGCCCAAGATTAAGCTCCTCGCTATACAGTTCACTTGTTTCACGACTAGCGAAAACGAGCTCATTCAAATCTTCAAATTCGCTCTGATCTTCGTTTTCCAAAGCGTGATATAACTTACTTAGCAAAGGAATATCGAGCTGACAAAGACCGAGTCGAATATAATCAAAACACCAAGCGCGCAAGCTTTCACGATCACTCACTCGCTCCGTCTCAATGACTTTCTCAAGCCCCTG
>NZ_LWFI01000505.1:0-862 GCF_001635735.1 Oleiphilus sp. HI0067 | reverse complement strand
TGCGTTTTTCTTTTACCGCATCGTATGCTTCGTTTAACTCCGCATCATCTAGCAAAGACTGCTCACCAGCAAAACACTGACGCAAGGCTAGTACGCACGCCTCAATATCCATGCCTTCAAACTTGTTCTTGTGGAGCTGGCGACCAAACTGCCAGCCAAAACCATAACTTACTTTTTGCTCAAATGTTTCTGGCTTCTTGTTGGAATCATTACTCATTTTCAGACCTTAAACTTCAAGTATTCTGATATTACTCGGAAGCACGAGTTATCGCGCTCCAACCATTTATTAAATTTTACCGACTACAGCCTTAATTTATCGGCCCGCAACCGCTTCTAACTCTGTAAGCCCTTGTTCAACATAATCGAGTAAGCGCTGCATAGACGGCAATGTTCGACGGCACGCCGTAAATCCAAACTCCAAGCTATCGACATAACTAACCAAGGTAATATTCAGTGCAATTCGATCAAGCGGAATCGACACTGGGTACATCCCTTCTACACGCGAACCGTTCCAATACAAATGCTTTTTCGGACCAGGTACATTCGAGATCACAACATTAAACGCCTGCAAACGACTCGATAAGCCTGTGACCATATTTAATCCAGCAGGTGCTAGAGTCAACGCGGTGTAATTAATCGCTTCTTCAAGCGTCATGCTTGCGTAGCGGTCTTTTGACTCTTTAACTGCGCGACGAATACTTTCAAGTCGTTCTGTCGGGTCCGCCAAATGTGTACCGAGTGTCGCCAAAATCATAGCAATTTGATTGCCTGAATCACTATCGTCTCGACGCATTGACATAGGCACCATCGCAACCAGAGGTTTATCAGGCAAAGCATTCAAACTAATTAAGTAATTACGCAA
>NZ_LWFI01000504.1:0-1121 GCF_001635735.1 Oleiphilus sp. HI0067 | reverse complement strand
TCGCTGCCTTGAATAATTTGGGGTGGATTTACTTTGAACGCGGCGATAAGAAAGCACTTGAGCTGTTGAGCCGTGCCGCGGAACTCGCTCCAAACAGTGCGGCAGTTCTTGATAGCTATGGATGGGTGTTGCACAAGTTTGGAAGAACTGAAGAAGGCTTGCCTTACCTTGAGAAAGCGGCTGCCTTACAGCCAGATAATGCCGAGATTCAAGGACATTTCTTAGAAGCTAAAAACTAAGTTTAATATTGGGGTCAGAGTAAAAGTACTCTGACCCCAGTTTCAAACAAAGCCAAATAGTATCAAGGAAGATCTATGGCTCGCTCACTCCGTCAATGCCCTGCGGGTATGACGCAGCACCTCATTCAAAGGGGCGTTAATCGCCAACCTTGTTTTATTGATACACAAGATTATGTCGCATATGCCTCATGGCTAAATGAATACGCGCGAACGTTTGATGTACATATCCATGCTTGGGTCTTCATGACCAACCACGTACATTTGTTAGTCACGACGCATACTGATAAGTCAATTTCTCAGATGATGCAGTGTTTGGGACGTCGTTATGTGCGTTATTTTAACCATAGGTATGAGCGATCAGGTACTTTGTGGGAAGGGCGCTTTAAGTCCTTAGGGATTGAGGATGACTCTTATGTACTTGCTTGTCAGCGTTACATCGAACTGAATCCGGTTAGGGCTGGAATGGTTAAGTCAGCGAGTGATTATTTTTGGTCTAGTTACAAAGTTAATGCGCTAATAAAATCTAGTTTGCTTTGGACTGCTCATCGAAGCTATTTGTCCCTCGGAGAGGATCATGAAAGTTGCGCTAGGGCATATCGTAATCTTTTCTAGCGTGATAAACATTGGGGTCAGAGTAAAAGTACTCTGCCCCCCATGTTTTTACTCAGCTTCAATGCCGTGTTTTTCGAATAATGAATACAGCGTCGGACGTGTAATACCGAGTATACGAGCCGCTTTTGCCATATTCCCATGTGAGCCTTTAATCGCTTGCAGGCATGCTGTTTTTTCGGCCTGATCGCGGATTTGCTTCAAATTCAAAGAGCCTTCTGGAAGGCTAGCTTCCGAGCTTTCTAGCTCTAAATCTTCAGCACTTACGTTCAT
>NZ_LWFI01000503.1:0-1046 GCF_001635735.1 Oleiphilus sp. HI0067 | reverse complement strand
ACGCAGTATTTGCTGGCTGTAGATCGTAACAATCCGCGTGTTGCGCCTTTATATCATTCATTCCATCCTGCAGTTCTTCAAGCTTTGTACAAGATCGCGCAAGATTCTAAGGGTATGCATGTTCAGTTAAGTATCTGTGGCGAGCTAGCGGGTGATCCGGCTGGCGCATTATTGCTTATGGCTATGGGTTATGACGCCCTTTCGATGAATGCTTCGAATCTATTACGCGTAAAAGCTGTGTTGCGAGGCGTGAGTTTGGAGTGGGCGCAAGACTTGTTGAAAGAGGTCTTGATGCTTGATTCTTCGTACATTGTTGAGAGTACATTAACGCTAGCACTAAAAGAGGCTGGTTTTGATAGATTCTTACGTAGGTCTCGTTTAGCTGAAGTGAAATCTTCCGCGGCCTTATAATCTCTCGAAAAGTCTTATTCTCGGCTTAATCCCGCATCGCTAAGTTGATCGAGATAATCCTGCCACAGACTTGTTTGTTCTAAAGCAAGTTTTCGTAAGTAGTCCCACGTGTACAATCCCGAGTCATGTCCGTCATCGAAGCTAAGCTTGAGGGCATAATTACCGGCTTGTTCTATGCCGACTAACTGCACTGACTTTTTACTGTGTTGTAGGATGGGTTTGCCATGGCCGCGCACTTCAGCAGAGGGCGATAATACGCGCAATAACTCAAAGCTCAGTGCATAGTCGCCATCGGCATAAGATAAGGCGAGTGTACGAGACTGTTTTTTGAGTTCAATGCGCGTTGGGATCATCTTAAGAGTTCGCCGTCTATAGAATGTATTGACTTAAGTCTTCGTCTTCTGCCACTTCGTTGAGCTGTTCGTCAACATACGCAGCGGTCACTTCAAACTGCTCTCTTACGCTGTCGCCCGCGTCGTAAGATATTTGCTCAAGAAGGCGCTCTAATACTGTGTGCAATCGTCGTGCTCCGATGTTCTCGGTGCTTTCGTTCACTTTCCAAGCAATGTGCGCGATACGTTCGATCGCATCATCATTGAAACTTAGTTTGACGCCTTCGGTTGCCATCAGAGCGA
>NZ_LWFI01000502.1:0-949 GCF_001635735.1 Oleiphilus sp. HI0067 | reverse complement strand
GAGCATGGAGAATATAGGGGAATGGTAGTTGGTTGAGTTTTAGGTTTTGTCCTAATAGCCAACTATTTTGAGTTTGATTTCTTTGGCTAGGCTTCTCTAGGTTTTGACCTAAAGGTTGAGTTAAGGGCTTATCCTAAGCCCCGGCTTAGGCATTTTCTCCCTGTATATAAATAGCTTCTGTAATAGTAGTTCTGTGTAGTTAATTTATTATTCGATTTTCTTACTACTATTCTTGTCGGCGGCGGCCGACAGCGCCTCTGCATTTTTAGGTTTCGACCTAAAGGTCGAGTTAAGGGACTTGTGCTGACAAGCCCCTTAACAATCCTAATCAGCCCCACTGACATGCCCTTTGGGGTCATTCGTTGCTCAAAAATAAACAGCGTCTGCGGGACTCGCCTTCGGCTCAAACAATCCTCGACGAATTCCTGTTTATTTTATCCAGTCACGAATGTACCCGNAGGGCCGAAGAGCAGGTACGCATTTCTTTGGTTCTTTCTTGTGCGAGCAAGAAAGAACATAAAAAGATTAGAAGCGATTAATCTCGAATCAACGAAAGATTTTGTAAGGCAGAACCAAATGCAGAAGTGGCTTTTTGGCCAAAACCGAAACAAATCATAAAATAGGCCAATCCGCAGCATCGGTATAATCCAATCGATGATTCTCATCGCTATCCGTCCATTTCGCTATGAACTCTCCATTGGGATCATACATTTGCGTTTGTTTTTTTAAGTTGAACTGGCGGCCTCCTCTTGGATCAGCACCAACGCCCGCAATATATTGCCAATTCCCCCAGTTTGAAGCGGGATCGTAATCGATCAGTTGTTGCTCGAAGTAAGACGCGCCACATCGCCAATCTAAACCCAATTCATTTATTAACGCGGATGCGACAATTTGTCTCCCACGATTGCTCATGTATCCCGTCGCGTTTAGTTGCCGCATACAGGCGTTG
>NZ_LWFI01000501.1:0-5903 GCF_001635735.1 Oleiphilus sp. HI0067 | reverse complement strand
GGCAGCTGTAATTCTTTGTTCTGGAAAAGTTGCAAAAGAAAAAGGTTTAACGCCACTAGCGGTAATTCGTGCGACTTCTTCTCACGCAGAAGCTCCAGCGAAATTTACGCACGCACCATGTGGCGCTATTGAAAAAGTATTGAACAAAACAGGTTGGGCTTCAGCTGATGTTGACTTGTTCGAAGTGAATGAAGCCTTCGCAATGGTTGCAATGACAGCAATGAATGCGCACAACATTCCAGCTGAGAAGATCAACATTCACGGCGGTGCAGTAGCACTTGGTCACCCTGTTGGTGCTTCAGGCGCACGTATTATTGCTACGTTGATCTACGCCCTTAAGAAAGAAGGTAAGGCAAAAGGTCTTGCTAGTTTGTGTATCGGTGGTGGTGAAGCGACTGCAGTAACACTAGAACTTATCTAATAAGTTCGGGGTCGGAGTACATATGTACTCCGACCCCAATATTCCTAACAACAACCCGGCTTCCGACTAAAACGATTCAGCTAGTTCTTCAATTTTCGCACGCGCTTTCTCAGAAGCAGCATCGCGATTCGCATTCGTTGCATCCGCAGCAATCACCTCAACATTTTTTACGCCGATAAATGCTGCAACTTGCTTCATGTACGGTACAACGAAATCGACAGGACTGCCTACCGGCGCGCCACCCGTTGAAACAACTAAGTACATCGTATCAATGTTCAACAAACCCTCTGGGCCATTTTCTGTATAACGGAAAGTTTCACCAACACGACAAATCATATCGACCCATGCTTTTAGTGACGCTGGAATACCAAAGTTATACATTGGTGTTGCGATCACCAAGGTGTCTGCTTCTTTTAACTCTTTAACAAGTTCTTCGCTTTGGCTGATCAATGATTTCTGTTGATTTGATCGATCATCTGCGGGTGTATAAAACGCACCTACGTGCTCACCTGTAATGAACGCAATATCGTTTTTTGAAACATCACGCTCCACGACGTTGGCGATCTTTCCCGCGACCTTTTCATTTGCCAACAACTCATTGGCGAGCATACGGCTAGTTGAATTTTCACCTTGAACACTTGCTGCTACTGAAAGAATATTTTTAGCCATTTTGGCTTCCTCAAACTTTGATTTACTAAACGTTGATAAGAAGTATAAGCATTGTATTCAAACGAATAAGCAGGTACTTTTGCGCTATATAATCAAAATTTTTGAACAATAAATAATGACATGAATCTACACAGTCCAATTACGATCGAAGCACTTAAAGTCTTAGATGTGATTGATCGCAGGGGAAGTTATGCAGCAGCGGCAGAAGAACTCGACAAAGTCCCTTCCGCGCTGTCTTACGTCGTACAAAAACTTGAGGAACAGTTGAATGTCACCTTGTTTCAGAAGCAGGGACGACGCTCAGTACTTACCCCCGCTGGAAAGCATTTACTAGACGAAGGCAGAATTCTGCTTAACTCAGTAGAACGTCTTGCAGAACAAACGCAGAACGTTGCTCGAGGTTACGAAAGCAGAATTCGTGTCGCCATTGATACCATCATGGATATACGACCGGTCTATTGCGCTTTTAAAAGCTTCGTAGATGAACATCCAGACATTGAAATAGACATTCAAGAAGAAGCTTTGAATGGTGCTTGGGAAGTTCTGATTTCTGATGAAGTTGATTTAGTCATTGGCGCCGTTGGTCCTGTACCTCAACAAAAAGGGATTCGAACCGAAGAGGTCGCGCAACTTGACCTTGTTTATACCTGCTCGCCCGACCATCCTCTGGCAAAAAGTACTTCACCAATTAAGATTGAAGATCTAAGCAAAGTTCGTCGTGTCGTCACGCACGACAGCGCACGTGAAGCAGTTACCTGGACGAGAGGTTTACACTCTTCGTTGAAGGATCAGGTGCAACAGCGCTTTTATGTCCCCAATACTTATAACAAGTTAAATGCTCAAAAAGCAGGTATCGGCGTTGGTTTCTTACCACGATACCTGATTAGAGAAGAACTCAAGGCAGGTAAACTTGTTGAGTTGCCGCTCGACAATGCGCGCCCACAACCAAGCACGCTCTACATGGCTTGGAAAATGGTAAACCAAGGCAAAGGCTTACAACGCCTACGCACCCTTATCCAAAAGCAATTAAAAGAACAGGAATAAATCAGGACTTACAATGCATCAATACGCTCGCACCCTCATTATTTTACTCTCCATCATTGCGCTTTTTTGGGCGAATCCAGCTTCATCAAAACCACTCGCCAATCTAAAAAAATTGGAACAGGCAACTGACTTATTTATGGAGCAAGTTGCAAAAGGCGATAGCGAATCAGCTCTTAATTTGATCTCTGCTTATGCTGGCGTAAATCCTGAACAGTTCGCACAACGCAGTGCTCGGATTATTCAAGACATGCAGCGCATCGAATCAAGTGCGGGTAAAGCCTTAAGCTACGCAAAAGTAGATACCAAAAGTGTTGGCGAACACCTTTACAAAGTACGGTATCTATTGAAGTTTCGGCAAGCGGCACTTGTGTGGGAAATGAATTTTTACCAACCTGACCAAGGCTGGTATTTGGTCGACGTCAATCTTAGCACTGACATTAACGCTTTATTTCAGTAGTCATACGCAACGCTATGCGCGAAGCTGAATAATAATATCGCGCATGGCGTTTGGATCTTTGATCGTATCGCCCGCCAAACTCTCCTGCTGATAACCCGCTAAGTACTTACTTACTAACCGGGATATCCAAAAGCGTAAAGCGGCCAATTCCAGAAATAAGGGCCAACAAGCACTTTCGGCATCTGACCAAGGTTTCTCACTCTGATATGCCTCCACCAAAGCCGATAGTTTTGCACTATCGTGTCGGCCTGACGCAGTCATCGCCCAGTCGTTCGCACAAACAGCCAAATCAAAAAGAAAGCCTTCGGTACAGGCATGATAAAAGTCAATCACGCCAGATATATTCTGTTCGCCGAAGAGAACATTGTCTTTAAACAAGTCCCCATGAACAGTGCCCCTTGAACACTGATCTAACTCTCTTTGGTATACCGAATAGCGTTCAACGCATTCCTCTAGCAAAGCAAAGTCGTCGCGAGGCATGTCAGAATTTTTGAGCGCATTGAGATGCTCCTGCATCCAAGCTGAATCTCGAACTAATTTTCGATCTCCATCAAAATCTGCGACCGCATGATGCATATGCGCCAACCATTTCCCCGCTGCGGCACAATCTTCGATCTCCATGTCTGTTTTTGCGGCCCCATCAAAACAAGGAACGATCATGGCGTCTTTGCCTTGAATCTTAAAAAGGGATTGCCCTTTCGAATCTTGCAGCGCCGCGGGAACAGCAAGCCCTTTTGACGCTAAATGTTGGGTGAGCGAGACAAAAAAAGGCAATTCAGCGGATTCCATCGCCTCAAAAATCGTCAACACCCATCGACTAAGCTGACCATTTTTTGAGGTGTTCAAAAAGTAATTGGTGTTTTCAATTCCAGCCCCAATCCCCTCTAACAAGACGATCCTGCCAAGAGAGAACTGTTCAATAACTGGATTCAAGTCTTGCGGGCTGACCTGTGTGAAAACTGCCATGAAAAGTGACCAAACTAATAAAAATAAAGACGTTCAAAACAAAGACTTTTTTAAGCCGTTATCAACGCGTTCAGTTGCTGAATGTGCGATTCATTCATCGCTTCAATCGAATCTGGAGCAATATACTCACTTTGCGAAGAAACCGCATCTTTTGTAGGGATTTCTAGTTCCAAGCCATCGCTCAACGAAATAGCACGATAACTCCCCAAAGAACGCCCCGGCTCTAAGATAAGCAACGCTCGACCAGAACTCGATTTCACATGCAAGCCAGAGGGAACATTCCCCAGCAAGGCTAAGAATGCGTCTGTTAGGCTTTCATCGAATTGCTCACCTTTACACTGAACAAGAATTTTCATCGCATCGTCGATAGACCGAGCCGATGCGTAGGCCCTTTCGCTCGTCATTGCATCGAAAGCATCTGTAATCGCAATTAACTTCGCAGAAAGCGGAATCTGATCAGCCGTTAATCCCTGAGGATACCCTTGCCCATCAATACGTTCGTGGTGGCTAACCACGATATCAATGACAGATGCATCTACATCACTAAGTTGCTGAAGTAATTTTCTTCCCTCCAAAGGATGCACTCGAATCACTGCATACTCCGCGCTCGTTAATGCCCCTTCTTTATTGAGAATCGATGAGGGAATCATCACTTTACCGACATCACTCAATAACGCAGATAGCCCTAATTTCAAGGTTTCTCGACTATCCCATTTCAATGCCGAAGCTAAACTCATCGATAACACCGTCGTACGAAAAGCATGCTCAATTAAATAAGACTGTTTACGCTTTGTTTGGCACAGTGCGAGCCACGCATACAAATTTCGAGAAATGCTCTCTTGGCATCGCTCTATAATTGGTTGAATATCTTGAGAAACACTAACAGAGCTGCCGCATCGAAATGCAGCATAGACGTCATAAATAACGTCCATAAGCTCTTTTGCCAGAGATTGAGCATGAAGAAATTCACGCTCAAAAGGGTGTTCGATTGTCGCTTTCATTGCATATGCATCGCGACCACAAACCTGAACATCTTGACTAAACGTATAACTACTATAGTTGTTCTCGCCTAACACTGTACGTCCTATCGATTAAAATCCATCCAATTTAGGCTAGCAGAGCAACGCAATATGTCTGTCAGTTTAAGGCTAGAATGTGAAAACTTACGTAACAAGTCTGCAATTTGTTCCACAAAAGTATAAAATCGCGCGCCTGAAAGAAGTATCGCATGAGCAAAGTAAATTAATACCTGACTATTTTAGTAGGTTATTATATACTCGCGCCCGAAAAGTGGCTGAAACAGCCGCTTCTTACATGAAATCAATTTAGCAATACGAGCACTGTCAAGAATGTCTGAATCTGACAAAGAAGTTAAAGAGCTAATCAAAAGAGAATATGAGCACGGTTTCGTCACCGAAATCGAGTCTGAGACCTTTGAGCCTGGTTTGAACGAAGACGTTATCCGCCGCCTATCAGCCAAGAAAAATGAGCCGGAGTGGATGCTTGAATGGCGTCTTCAGGCTTATAAAGTATGGCAAGAGATGGAAGACCCAGAATGGGCTCACGTTAACTTCCCTAAAATCGATTACAACGACATTGCCTATTATTCTGCTCCAAAATCTAAAGATGATGGCCCGAAAAGTCTCGACGAAGTTGATCCAGAGCTTTTGAAAACCTATGAAAAGCTTGGCATTCCATTACACGAGCGCGCTCGACTCGCTGGTGTTGCCGTTGATGCTGTATTTGATAGTGTTTCTGTCACCACGACATTCAAGGACAAGCTAACTGAAGCTGGCGTTATTTTCTGCCCAATTTCAGAAGCGGTTCATAAACATCCTGAGCTCATCAAGAAGTATCTGGGTTCTGTTGTTCCTCAAAAAGACAACTACTACGCGGCACTAAACTCAGCTGTATTTTCTGACGGATCATTTGTTTACATCCCGAAAGGCGTGCGCTGTCCGCTAGAACTATCGACTTACTTCCGAATTAACGAAGCAAAAACCGGTCAGTTCGAACGTACACTAATCATTGCTGAAGAACGTAGCCATGTTAGCTACCTTGAAGGCTGCACCGCGCCAATGCGTGATGAAAACCAGCTTCACGCAGCTGTGGTTGAACTCGTTGCAATGGACGACGCTGAAATCAAATATTCAACGGTTCAAAACTGGTATCCCGGTGATGAAGAGGGTCGAGGTGGAATTTATAACTTCGTAACCAAACGCGGCGCATGTATTGGCAAGAACTCTAAAATTTCGTGGACGCAAGTAGAAACTGGCTCTGCCATCACATGGAAATACCCTAGCTGTGTATTACGCGGCGAAGGCAGTGTTGGTGAGTTCTATTCTG
>NZ_LWFI01000500.1:0-464 GCF_001635735.1 Oleiphilus sp. HI0067 | reverse complement strand
GATTGCCCCTTTGTCTTATGCGGACTCTAGCGTCACAAGCGCAGGCGATGTCCAGACACCCGTTGACGCCGAAGAAAAATCTACTTCAGAGGATACGCCTGAAACCGAAGATTTATATTCAGTCGCGAACGCCGAATTCCGTGATGCACTGAGCGCAGTGCATCACGATGACCTGTTTGAAATTATTGAGCGCGGCTCAATCCGTGTTCTCGTTACCTATAGCAAAACACATTTTTTTCTTGATAAAGCGCGCCAGCACGGTCTCAGTTACGAGATGCTCAATGCCTTTGAGCAGTACTTAAATAAGCGTTACAAGAAACGTCGTAAAGGACGCGCATTGTCAGTGATTGCAATCCCCGTAACGCGTGATGAACTCTTTGAAAAATTAGAGTCAGGGCAAGCCGAACTCGCCATTGCCAACTTAACTATTACACCTGAACGCAAGCAATTCGCAGATTTTTCAA
>NZ_LWFI01000499.1:0-764 GCF_001635735.1 Oleiphilus sp. HI0067 | reverse complement strand
TGATGGCGAGTTTACATGGGGTGTTGATAGATCGAAACACTTAATTTTACCGTAAGCCCTTTCTATCTGGTGCAGAGTTTTTTAGTCTGCATGTTCTAACAAAAAGCCTGAGGCCTGAATAAAAGATGGAGTTCCAAGACGTTCTTACGAAACGCAATAGCACGCGTGATTTTACCGACCAAGAAGTAAGTGATGACTTGATAAAGACCTTGCTTGCGGATGCTTTGAAAGCACCAAGTTCTTCTAATACGCAGTCGTATCGTGTGGCGATAGCAAAAGGGGTGACTAAAGATAAAATCGCTGAAGCGTTATTGAAAAAGTATGATAAGGGTATCGAAATTCAGCGTTTAAAAGGCGTGTCTAAAATCGTGAGGGGTATAACGAGCGGTGCCTTGCCTAATGGTGATTTCAAACCAGATATTCATTACCCATCCGAGCAAAAGAGACGCGCGATTGAGTGCGGCAAGGGCTTGTATGGTGTACTCGGAATTGAGCGACATGATCGCGCAGCGCGCGATGCTTGGATGCGAAAAAACTTCGAGTTTTTTAATGCGCCGGTAGCGATGTTCATTTTTGTTCATGGCGAACGTGCCGAATACAGTGCGCTTGATACAGGTATGTTCTTGCAAAATCTGATGCTGTCAGCGACTGATAAGGGGCTTGGGACATGTGCGCAAGCTTCTGTTGCAATGTGGGGCGGCGATGTTCGTCCATTCTTTGATATTGAAGACAAGTACAAGCTAATTTGCGGTGTGTGCTTGGGC
>NZ_LWFI01000498.1:0-665 GCF_001635735.1 Oleiphilus sp. HI0067 | reverse complement strand
CAAAACCAAAGAGTATGTGAGTGTCATGATGAATGCTGTCATGGCACTGATCTTCTTTTTATTCGACACAACATCGCGCCACGCGTCTCTTCCAGATTTAGATACGAAGAGTATTGTGCACATGGCAATCATTGACGATGCCGAAAGACACCACATGTATATCAATGCTTTGACGCTCTCACTCTCATTAAATTGAGATTGGCTAGCGAGAGAATTTAATACCGTTTGGTCAATAAGCGTGTAGCCTGTTGTTCCGATAGCAGCGAGTAGGGCATGTAATAAGCTCGAGCTGAGATGCTCGTTATACTCTGTTTTACGAGGCCAGCTTATCGCGATGCAGCCCAGTAAAATTCCTAATGCGCAAAGGCTTTGTATAAAGCTGAATTTCAATTCGAACAGTAGAAAGGCAGCGAGTGGTGTGAAGATTACCGGTAACGCCCTTGCTAGAGGATAAGACACTGAAAAATTACCGTGTCGGTATGCGCCCGCTAGTCCAACGAAATAAAGCGCCTGGCATATTCCCGTGAGTGCAATTTCTATCGGGTAATGCTGAATAACAAAAACAACACTTTTGAATTTAAGCAATACGATTGGGCTTAGTATTAGGGTTGCCGCAGCGCTTACCAACGCGAAGAACGAGAGAGACGGTGTTTGCTGCTTGCTTA
>NZ_LWFI01000497.1:0-640 GCF_001635735.1 Oleiphilus sp. HI0067 | reverse complement strand
AATCAGCAAATCCGCGCGCGGAACATTGCAGCGTTTAAGCATTCTTTCAAAATCGCTGGTCTGCAAACGAACTTCAACACGTGCCATCCCTTTATCATCATACTCTTCCTGAATGACATGATTTGACTCAAATAACATCGCTCTGAGCCGACCTTGCTCTGGGCGAAGTCGAAGTATGCAGTGCATAACCTCATCGCTTAACAACTCAGCGACTGCATCAGACAATAAATCAGTTCCCTCTCCCGAGTTTGCTGACAACCACACTCTTACAGGAGCACCATCTTCATCGCGATCAATTCTACTTACGCCATCGTCCAACAAATCGATCTTATTATAGACTCGGAGGACCTTAACATCGCCCGCGCCTATTTCATCTAAAACTTGTTCGACTGCCTCTATATTGTCCAACCTTCTTGAATCAGCACCGTCTATAACATGCAGCAAAAGCGTAGCCGATATTGTTTCTTCTAGCGTTGCTCTGAACGCATCAACTAACTTGTGAGGTAAATGCCGTATGAACCCGACCGTATCTACCAAAATGGCACGACCAATATCGGGAAAATCAATACGCCTAAGTGTTGGATCTAGTGTTGCGAACAACTGATCAGCGGCATAAACACCCGAGTCTGTCAGCCGGTTA
>NZ_LWFI01000496.1:0-720 GCF_001635735.1 Oleiphilus sp. HI0067 | reverse complement strand
CGAGGAAAAACACCTGCCGGCGTTAACGAAGCTTCAGGTAATACGACAGTAACGCGATCCCCTTTTTGCACACGCAATTGTCGTGCAAGCATATCGCCCAGAACTATTCGAAATTCCCCGCTTTGAAGATCGTCCAGACTACCTTGCACCATGTGGTTCTCAATAATCGAGACCGTTTTCTCCTCTTCTGGCAACACGCCATTCAATTGCGCTCCTTGAACAAGACCCGAAGCACTCAACATACCTTTGATTTGAATAAAAGGAGCGGCAGAGACTACTTTAGGATGCGCAGTCACTAATTCGTCAACGCTCTGCCAATCTTGCATCGTGGCATAGGGTTTAATAACAGCGTGAGGAACCATTCCCAATATGCGCGTTCTGAGCTCTCGATCGAAGCCATTCATTACCGAAAGAACGGTAATCAACAAGGCAACGCCGATAATCAAACCAAGCATCGATATGAGCGATATAAACGATATAAAGTGGTTACTTCGTTTTACAGACGTATAACGATAACCAATGAGTGCGGGATACCAATTTTTCATGACAGCATTAAATCACATGATGGGTACAGGCAATAGTTACTGCCCTGCAATGCACTTTATTCCATCAAAAAAAGAGCAAAGACTTCAAGCATTTGCTTTAATGAATACATCAATTTTGAAGAAACACGCAGCACCATGCCCAACATAGATCCTCATATTGCAAAGACTCTAATCG
>NZ_LWFI01000495.1:0-770 GCF_001635735.1 Oleiphilus sp. HI0067 | reverse complement strand
TCGCTTTATTCTTAACAGCTAGACCATTCGCAGTTACTGAAGCACCTGTAGGCAAACCAGTATCACTTACACGAATAGCTTCAACGCTTGTGTCAGAAGAGCTTTCAACAGTGATTTGAACACCATCGAATACGTAATCTGTACCTTCGCGCAAACGCACTGCTCGCCCTACAGATTTCAACACTGCGTTAGTAAGCGTTGGTTTAGCGCGTGGAGTACCCGTCGCAGACGTATCAAAGCTATCCGCTTCGATCACACGTGAACCAACTTCGTCGTCCACAATGTTCTGCTCTGCATACACGTTTGAAAGCGTACCGATATAACCTTGGTCAGTATCGATTGAGTCATCACCAGCGTTGTAGATGTACAAACCGTCAACACTCACCGTACCGCCCCAAAGTTCGATACCATCATCTGCTGAACCGATAATCGCGATGTTGTTAATCGTTGTACCAGAACCAACAGATGCTAGAGAAAGACCGTTCAACTCTTTGTCTTTTTCTACTTCGTAACCTGAGTACTTGATAGCAACATAAGTCAATGTACCACTATCGTCTGCCGCAATTGTTACGCCGCCATCAGGACCATACTTCTGTGTGCCGGCTTCGTAAGTACGCTCGCCTTTGTTGTTGGTTGATTGACCAAGAATCGTCAAACCACCCCATTGGCCTTGCTCGTCACCGCTGTTCAAACCAGCAATATCTTGCGCCGAAGTGAAGATAATTGGATTCGCTTCTGTACCCGCAGCATTGATGGTTGCGCCACGGTTG
>NZ_LWFI01000494.1:0-1137 GCF_001635735.1 Oleiphilus sp. HI0067 | reverse complement strand
CGCAATAACTACAAACTCAAAGATACGATTATTTTTTAATTTAAAGAAAGACTGTTGAATACCACCAGAGACCATATTTCTGCTCGTCCACATGAAATTTCTGGGCACGATACACGAATATAGGTAACAAGATAAAGAGGTTAGGAGAAGGGAAAGTATAGGGATGGGGGAGTAAACGGAAAAGCTGGCGATCCATGCCTGCTTATTACCATCCGTGTCTCATCCCTTAGCTACGGTCATCCTTGATTCCGTCAACATTTCCGTATGTTTATGCTGTCCCTATGAGCAAATAATAGATGAGGTAATTAGGGAAAAATATAGGAGATCTCTGAAACTTTGTAGGATATATCCTACAAAGTTTCAGAAAAACATCTGAATTAAGCTAGAGAAAATTGAATCTGCTTTTTAGACCAATCAACACGCTTCAATGAAACCTTTAGTTTTTGCGCTAAGGTAAATTCGCCTTTTGAAGTTTTCAATTGCATCAAATCTTGGTTAAAACTGCACTTGCCTTCAATATCCCGCGTCGCAATCACACCTTCAATGCCATTATCTAATACACGAACTTGCATACCAGTAGTAAATACACGAACAACTTCCGCATCAAACTCACCAGATTGACGCGTCATATATTCACACTTCAATGATTGCTCGATATCGAAAACAGATTTACGAATAGCGTCTTGCTTCTCTTCAATCGATTCAAGGTCTTTAGTAGTTAAGCTATCACCAACATTACTCTCAATTAGAGACGTTAATAAACGATGTAGTAAATAATCATTCGCTTTGCGCAGAGGTGAACTGATGGTCGTGTAAGCGTCAAAACCCAGAGCAAAATGAGGCGCTTTTTCAAGACTAAACCCGGTTCGATCCAACTGTCTCAGCATTAGTTGCCTTAAATACTCTCGCTCATCATCTGCTTGTAACGCTCGAAATATTGATACGAAACCATCTAAGTTTGCTAAACTGAATTCTTTTAATTCAGGAAGTTTTTCATTCAATACTGTACTAAGCGACTCTAAACGATCTGCACGAACGCCTGAATGACTGATGTACAAAGCAGATTTTGCGTTCTCTGCAAAATACTGAGCTGCACAGCGATTCACAGCTAACATACATTCTTCAACCCATGCATGA
>NZ_LWFI01000493.1:0-967 GCF_001635735.1 Oleiphilus sp. HI0067 | reverse complement strand
GGTAGCGACATCTTCATTGATCACCACTTTAGATATTTCGGGTTCTTCCGCATCAGACGGGAGATTCCGGACCAAGGATACCTGTTCCTTTACCTGATCGAGGGCAAGTCCCATGTCTGTGCCTTCATCGTATTCAAGGCTGATCACAGCGCTTGCTTGATACGAGGTCGACTTCATCTCTTTCACGTAATCAAGATCGCGTAATTCCTGTTCTAAGGGCGTAACAATGGACTTAGCAACGTCTTCAGCACTGGCTCCCGGCCAAATGACACGCACTGTAATATAATCGGGCTGAAATGAGGGGAGAAATTGTGTGTTGAGTTTGAGCAGAGATACCGCTCCTGCGATCAGCAGTATCAGCATCAACAAGTTAGCGGCAACACGGTGCTGCGCGAACCGTCCGATTAAATCGTGCTTGTGTTTCCCTGTGTCGAGCGCCATTACTTAACCACCTCCGCGCCTTGAATAGAAACTTTCAAGCCATTGATGGCTTTGGGTAGCTGGGTGGTAATGATTCTGTCGCCATCCTCCAGTTGGTTGCTGCGTACTAAAATTCGGTCTCTTTGTGTATCGCTATACAAGTTACCAATGATGTCCACGTTCAGTGATTCAAGTCGGTCATTGACCACTTTAAATACGAGGTTAGTGCTATAAATTGATGAGATAGGGAGGGCTATGACGTCTTGTTGCTCTGGTAACTTCATGACTAGCTTAACGCTCTGATTAAGCGGGATCTGGGATGAATCCTCGGCTGAGAACCACGCATCATGGCCGCCATGGCTTAGATTGGCTGAGTCTGACAAACGATCCAATACGAAGTTTTTGTTTTTGACAACGGCATGCACTTTTTCTCCAATTGCTATTGCCGTGCTAACTGAAGCTAAAACGCTGTTCGGGATTTGAGCTTTGTATTCGACCTTTGCTGTATCAAATATAGTGGCAATGGTTGCACCTGCTTGTACACGCT
>NZ_LWFI01000492.1:0-894 GCF_001635735.1 Oleiphilus sp. HI0067 | reverse complement strand
TTTCCTTCAGGTAAAACGATACGTTTTTTGGCGGAACGAGCGCGAGACGTAAGCATGTGGCGAAATGCAGGGGGCGACAGGCGACTCTTTCGCTCTTTGGCGCATACTTGAGCGAGCCATTCCAAATCGAGATGCTCGGAAACCATACTCACAACCTGACGCATTCTGGCTTCATCATCGACCTGCACGACACGGTTAAGGTTAGCAAGAGCTGCTGCCGTTCTAAATGTGTCAGTTGGTGTTGATAGAAGCGGTAAACCAGCTTTTAAAGCGGCTGCGCAAAGCTTGTGTATGCGAGGGTCGATATTCGAATCACTTGTGAGCAATATGCCCGCGAGAGGAATGCCTGATAAGCCAGCCATACACGCAGCGACAATGACGTCACTTCGGTCTGACGGTGTTACCACAAGCGTGCCAGGCGTTAGCCTAGGAATGATATTGTCTACGGTCTTTGCAGCAAACACGATGTCATAAATTCGGCGATAGTCTGATTCACCTTCGTTAAGCGAGTTAACTTCTAATGTGTACTTAAGATCACTGACCCTTGGGGCTGCGAGTTCTTTTAGAAGTGGTATTGCACCAATTAAATGGAAATTATTGGTAAATACATTTAGGTCACTTATTGAAACGAGGCGCGCTGAAAAGTCCTCATCAGATATTTCTCCAACGCGATTTAATACTACTCCAAGCACGTCAGGACTCTCCGTGCCGTGATATAGCGAAGCCGCAACTTTAAGGTGTTTAGATAATTGAGTGGGTGTCCGTTGATTGACGTCGGCGACAAGAATAACGGGCGCATTTAGATTCTGGGCAATATCGATATTAAGTCGTGTTAAATAGGCTTCATTTCTATCATTCGGAATACCTTCAACAACGATCACGTCTTTCTTAGCT
>NZ_LWFI01000491.1:0-1045 GCF_001635735.1 Oleiphilus sp. HI0067 | reverse complement strand
ACAGAGATGGAGCCTGACCTTGTGGGCTGAAACCGGAAAAGAAACCTTCGTTAGATTTTGCTTTCGGTGAGATTGCGATTGATAACAAGGCGAGTGCAGCAACAACAATTGGTAGGGTTGCGCTCATGAGAAAGACTCCGTGTGTTTATTATGTTGTAAAATGGTCTACTTCTAGACTTCTAGACTTCTAGACTTCTAGACTTCTAGACTTCTATCGAACCGATTGGTTCAAATCCTGTGTAATTAAAAACTATTTGTAGGATTTCTTATCATCGACCACATAGGTGGACTTCCTTTTCCTAGATCGATCTGGCCAATACTCTCAAAGCCAAAGCGTTGATAGAACATTAAATTTTCTTCTTTGCTGTTCTCTAGATAGATCGGCATATTTGCGCTTTCAGCGGTCTGTATACATCTATTCATGAGTAAGGTGCCGTAACCTGAGCCCCTCGCTTCTTTAACCGCGCCAATTCCAAGAATATAGTAATGCGGTATAGATGGGGTATGTCGTACAACAAGCGTTTCCGCGCGAATTCCACGTAATACGCTCTTAAAACCGCCGCTTGAGATCATTGCTGGAACTAAAGGTAATGACGATATGACAGGCACATGCTTACTGATTCCTGGTTTCAGAAATAATACTGCCGCTTTATTGTCTGGGGTTGCATAGCTGTCGCTGTATTTAAGATATATGCGTTTAGCATAAAGGCCGAAAAACAGGCCGATGTTCATGCTAGGTCCAAATATCCAACGTTGAATCGGGTCGTCATCGAAAACCTTTCCCATGATATCAACTACACGCTGATAATCATTTGGTCCAAGTTGCTCTAGTTCTGTCATCTATATCGGTACTGTCTTAATTTTGTGTGATCAAGATATGTTATTCGCTGAGAAGAATGAAGTTAACAAGTATGTATAAAATACATTAGAATTATCTAAATTAGATACTTCTAATGTTTGAGGTGTTTTATGGAAGCATATATTCCTGCTTTGTCAGGTGGATTATTGATTGGTGCTGCTGCGGCTGTTTTATTAGTTTTGCTAG
>NZ_LWFI01000490.1:0-1362 GCF_001635735.1 Oleiphilus sp. HI0067 | reverse complement strand
TTGCAATCGGATATTGATCTCCACGACCCAAGAACAGACTATGATGTTTATCTGCGAAATCTTCAGCGAGCAGTTTAATCTGCGCATCCATCTCTAAAGCTTGGTCAATTTTACTCGGTAACGATTGTAGTGCCGATACGATCTCTTTTTCTTGGTCTGGGTTAAGCGCTTTATGTTTTCCAATCGCTGCGACTAACAGAAGTAAACCAGCTAATTGAACTGTAAATGCTTTTGTAGAAGCGACACCGATTTCAACACCGGCCTCCATCATGTAAGCAAGATCTGATTCACGTACTAGAGATGAACCAGGAACATTACAGATAGTGAGACTCGATTTATAACCGAGTTCTTTCGCTAAACGCAGGGCCGCTAGCGTATCTGCTGTTTCTCCAGACTGAGAGATAGTTACGATTAAAGCATTGTTATAAACAAACGATTTGCGGTAACGGAACTCAGAAGCGATTTCGACATTACAAGACACGCCAGCGTATTGCTCAAACCAATATCGTGCGACCATACCACTATGGTAGCTCGTGCCACATGCAATGATCTGAACGTGATCAATATCCTTTAAAATTTCTTTAGCATTGTTACCGAAAGCACTCGCTAACACTGCACCGTTTTCAACGCGTCCATTTAAAGTATTCTTCAAAGCGACAGGCTGCTCATAAATTTCCTTCAGCATGTAGTGTTTGAATTTACCCTTATCTCCAGCGTCATGCGTTATATCTGATTCGCTTACTTCCCGCTCAACTTGTTCATCGTTGAGATCAAAAATTGTTACGCTGTGGCGAGTTAGCTCAGCAATGTCTCCTTCTTCAAGAAAGGCAAATCTATTCGTAACGGGAAGTAATGCTAGCTGATCGGACGCTAAGAAATTTTCTCCAATGCCATAACCAATGACGAGTGGGCTACCAGAACGCGCTGCGACCAATCTATCTGGATCTGCTGTTTCCATTGCCACGGTTCCATATGCACCGACTAGCTGACGAATGGCTTGACGGAATGCTTCTAGAAGAGTGGAACTAGTTTTGCGTTCATGATGAATAAGATGGGCAATTACTTCGGTATCGGTATCGGACGTAAAAATATACCCTAATCCAATGAGCGTTTTTTTTAGGTCCAAATAGTTTTCGATAATCCCGTTATGTACGACGGTAATTTCGTTACTTGATGTGTGTGGATGGGCGTTTTGTTCATTAGGCTCACCGTGTGTTGCCCAACGGGTATGTGCGATGCCAGTACCACCTAAGCAAGGAGTTTCTGTTAGCGCGTCGGCTAATGCTTTCACTTTACCGACACGACGTACACGTTGAAATTCTCCGTCTTGAGATAACACAGATACACCTGCAGAGTCATAAC
>NZ_LWFI01000489.1:0-1253 GCF_001635735.1 Oleiphilus sp. HI0067 | reverse complement strand
CCAAACCTGAGCCACTCGCGGCATCTTTATACACATACTCAAATGTGCCTGGTTCAAGACGCGTTGCAGTTGACGTCGAATAGCCCCAATCAAGCTCCATGGCATATTCAGGCTTGCTCCAAATATCTAGTACATGCGAGCCATTCAATTGATGAGAAAGCATCTCTTGTTCGGTATATCGTAAAAGTGTTTTTTCTGAGTAAGAACCTTCTACAAAATCATCAGACTTTTTGAGTTTTGTTTGATCTTCCTCTTCAACCAAACCCAATAAGGTGTACTTAATTTTTTGCCCTTGTTGCGGTTCTAAACCCAAGCTCACTAGCCCGCCGAACTTTTCATTCAACGTGGTTCTTTCAGACGTACTTGCAGTATCAATTGCTTGTGAACCATTCACGATCTGATAATCGTCTTCGATCACCTCTCCACTGCTTGATTGCTTACTTTTGTAATAGAGATTGCCCGCAAATCCGTATTGCATGCCGCCTGATGTTTTAAAGCTTTGCCCTGCCGAGAGATCCACACTAGAACCAGGTTTTAACTTAGTAGTTTCTAAACCGTAGTCACGGTAATTGACCATCGCACGATCAAGTGCCAAACGTTCAGCAGGTGTTAGTCCTGGTACTAAAATGGTGTTCCCCACCCTCACTTCATCCGCAAGTTCTTGGAAGCCATTACTTTTCTCGATTAGCAAAGGTGGCAACTCCGTACGATTATCCGGCTGATAAATAACTTCATCTCCCGTGTAATCGTTGACTGAAATACTAATACTGCCGCCTATATAATTATCTTCTTTGGGAATGTCTTTGGTATTAATTTGAATGGTGCCACCGCCAAAGGTACCGGGTAGATCGCTAGAGTATGTCTTTTGAATATCCATACTTTGAATCACACCAGCAGGAAAGATATCTAGGGGAACAACACGTTTTGTTGGTTCTGGAGAAGGTACCTCCAAACCATTAAGTAGCACTGCACTGTAACGCTCACCCAAACCACGCACGTACACAAATTTGCCATCAACAACAGTGATACCTGTAACACGCTTTAGTGCACCCGCAGCATCGGAATCACCTGACTTTTTAAACTGCTCACTAGAAATCGCATCCGATACCACATCGGCATCTTTCAACGCGGCGATATTCGATGCCAGACTGCCTTCGACAAAAGGTGCACTCACAACAAACTCATCCAGCACGATATCGGCTTTCACTAAACTCATATTTTCAGAGCTTGTTTGATTGGCCGTCACACTAATA
>NZ_LWFI01000488.1:0-792 GCF_001635735.1 Oleiphilus sp. HI0067 | reverse complement strand
GTCGCCAAAATCATAGCAATTTGATTGCCTGAATCACTATCGTCTCGACGCATTGACATAGGCACCATCGCAACCAGAGGTTTATCAGGCAAAGCATTCAAACTAATTAAGTAATTACGCAATGCACTACCACACACAGCCATCACCACATCATTTAGAGTACAGCCCGTTTTTTTCGCGATATTCTTGAAGCGCTCTGAGGGGTACGATTGCGCCGCAAATCGACGAGAGCCTGTAATACGCTGATTCAATATGCTCGGAGGGGCCTGAAACGCAGATGTATAATCAGGATTCGTACTGGCTTGTTTTACGGCATGCGTAACTTCTTTAACGAGAGTTGGAATCGTTGAAATCTGCTTGCCAGCTTCGCCCACTAGATCCGTCAAACTCTGAATGACATCTGAGCCTTCTACCTGAGCATGCGAACGCTGCTTTCGCGGCATCGCCCAGAGTGGCGGCTGATCACGCACGCTTGGATCTTCAGACATCAAACGCATGCCCATGCGCATTGCCGCAACACCATCGAGCATGCAGTGATGGGCTTTGTAATACAGAGCAAATCGTTTACCGCGTAAGCCTTCAATCAAATGAACTTCCCACATAGGGCGTTCACGATCCATTAGGGCACTATGTTTCACTGATACTAGGGACAGAAGTTCACGAATACGACCAGGCTTTGGCAAAGCGCTATGACGAAAGTGATGTTCGATATCAAACTGTTTATCTTCATTCCAATAATAGCGACCAAATCGTTTTACTAAACGTTGATTAAATGGCGCAATCGGCTTTTGA
>NZ_LWFI01000487.1:0-666 GCF_001635735.1 Oleiphilus sp. HI0067 | reverse complement strand
GACCTTAAGAATGTGGCTGAAACGGCAACCGAAAGGGAATTGGCTGAGCTTGCCTTGCAGCGAGAGATAGAGTCTCAAGCGATGCAGGTCGAACCAGTAGATAACGTATCTTCTGATCAGTTCTCTGAGGAGATGAATAAGCTAATTTCGGCACTTGAGGGCAATCAGCCTAATGTTGAAGTGGTTAACCAGCCGGTTCCAGGGATTGATCGTATCTTATCGGCTTTGGCCGATACGATCGAACACAGTTTGACGCCGGTTGTTAAGAGCATGGATAAGAAATTAGATATTGATCTTCGAACGCATTATAAGCTCCGAGATGTGTCTAAGCAGTTGAGGAATCTAGAAAGAGCCTCCGGGATTAATCCTACTGTAATCGACTCAGATTCGACAGATTTAGAAGGCTAGTCCGGTCATATGCTGCGAAGCCTTTGGACAGGGGGCAAGATCATAGTTGGTCTGGTGCTGATTATGATCCTTGTTCATGTGATCAATGTAGTGCTTGATGGTCAGCTGAATCAGTATGGAATTATTCCTCGATCTGTGGCGCATTGGTTCCATATTTTTACCTCACCATTTATTCATGGCGATTTGGGTCATCTCATCAATAACCTGTTTGGCCTAGCTATATTCAGTGCTCTATGCCTATTTAGGTCAACTTCCCTT
>NZ_LWFI01000486.1:0-579 GCF_001635735.1 Oleiphilus sp. HI0067 | reverse complement strand
CGAATGTACGACCAATCAAACGCTTAATTGCGAATAAAGTATTAGCAGGATTAGTAACTGCCTGACGCTTCGCTGGCTGACCAACTAATGTTTCGTTATCGTCAGCAAATGCAATGATAGATGGGGTAGTACGATCACCCTCTGCGTTTTCGATAACTTTTGCCTGATCACCATCCAATACAGATACACAAGAGTTTGTAGTACCTAAGTCGATTCCAATGATTTTTCCCATTGCTTCTCTCCACTCTAAATTCTGTTAAAGGCGCTCGCCTTTGTATAAGCTTTGATCTTTATGTTTGGCCTTTTTTTTAGTTTTCAAGGACCAAATTTAATTTTTAAACGTAAACTTTTGCTGACGTAAATTTACTGCGCAACAACAACCATTGCCGGACGAATTAATCGTCCATTCAAGGTATAACCTTTCTGCATTGCCGCGATCACTGTGTTTGACTCCGCATCAGGTGCTGGAACCATGCTCATCGCCTCATGCAATGCTGGATCAAATGGCTTCCCAATGGGGTCAACCTGCTCAACGCCAAACTTGGCAATTCCGCTCAGCATGATCGTCAAAGTCATCTC
>NZ_LWFI01000485.1:0-1230 GCF_001635735.1 Oleiphilus sp. HI0067 | reverse complement strand
ACTTTGACTGATATGCCGAGGCACCCTCTTTTGCTCTATGCCCGGATTCGTCACGATATCTTGGGTGGTCGGATTCTGAAAATCTTCGTAGAAATAACGAACAGAAATATCATCACTTTCTAAAGACAGGTCACCACCCAAGCGATATGTGTACCTCTCCACTTCTTCAGTTTTTTCGGTTTGAAGACGGGCTGGAGCCGCACCTGTAAAAGGCGTAATAAGATCTTCAGTATAGGTAGCAAAAGATGTAAAAATACGCGCATTTTCGACCGGTGAAAAACCGATCTCAGCACTAGTATTTAATCGCGTGCCCGAAGGGCCCTCCTTGTCCCACGTCGCCACATCCGTGGTAAAACCATCGCTATCTCGAACGTCGTAACTGAACTCTAAATCATATACATCTTCTTTGTAACTTAGCCAGCCAGCACTCGATCGGACGGCCGCATCTAGCTGGTTGTCGGATATATTTTGCTCTCCGTAACTACCTACATCTCCCTTTACGGTATATGACAAACCGTCAGCTGGATCGGTAGTAATGACATTAACCACTCCCCCAATCGCGTTGCTGCCGTATAAAGCGGAAGTAGCCCCCTTTACAATTTCTATTTGCTCGACATTAGCGAGACCAATTTGGGTTAAGTCAGTACCAGAATTGGTACTTTGGGAGACACGCTCACCATCCACTAAAACAATGACTCGTTTAGCATCGACACCCTGCATCCATACCTCAGAGCCCGATTTACCATGGATTGGCTTAATCAAAAGCCCTGGTACATCTTTAATCGCCTCACTTAGATCACGTGCATTTTTAGCACTATCTCCTCGCGCGAAATCACCTCTACACGCACTGGCGATTCGAGAAGCAATTTCTCAGTTCTAGAGCCTGTAATGACAACAGTTTCTGCTTGAACAGAATCTGTCTTGACTTCAGTTTGTGTCGTCTCAGCCGTGGTTACCGTGCTACACACAGACAACATACTTGCAGCAGTAAGGGATAACGTCTTATTCATTTATGTGATTACTTACTCTTTATAACGCTCAAACCGAATCTAAGCGCGTGGTATTAATTTTAGAGGGCGCGAGATTACCAACTAAACAAGGAAGTATCAATACAAATGCAAATCATTCTTATTTGTTTTTCTATTACCAACTAGGGAAAAACCTTTTTACCCGCACCAATGCCACAACACCCCACTTAATCCGACTAAATTGCATAGTCGCAGGCTCATT
>NZ_LWFI01000484.1:0-1001 GCF_001635735.1 Oleiphilus sp. HI0067 | reverse complement strand
GTACACGCCTTGTTCCTCCAAGTTTGAAATATAAAGAGCCTTCGGTTGGCCGTGTTGTGGTCGCGCAAAGTCATAGAAAAGATGGTTGTGGCGTCAAGCTCATGCAACGCTCTATCGCAGAAAGTGAGCGTTTATACCCGGGTCAAGGAAACCGAATCGGAGCCCAACTTTATCTGAATAAATTCTATCGCTCATTGGGATATGAAAATGTGTCGGATGAGTACGATGAAGATGGCATACCACATATCGATATGTNTAGAGCGTCTTCGATGGAGTAGCAGTAGAGGGTGATTTTAGACAAAAGCCGACATCAAATCCCTTTCATGACGAATGCCCGCTTCATATAGGGGGGCTGACATTTAGTGATGCGAAAGCCTTAAAATAGTTGCTGTGACCTAACAGTAAGGTCCTCAGATAATTAGCTAAAAAACTATATAAATAAACAGTTGTAATGGAATCACGAAGATTTGGGGTAATCGCTTCCTATGAAACCCGTGAGATAAGTCTGTCTTTTTGCCGCTTCCTTCTGATATTGTTTTATAAAACAATTACTTAAAAAATTGCTTCTGGGTTTATACGGACCCGTGTAAACCCAAGTCTTCTTTTTGCGCAAAGAGAATCTTGGTTTCTAATGATAGGATGCTCTTTAAGTGATTGAATCCATTGAACAAAAATGGAGTTTTGGTGATCGTGAAGACGCGTTGTCGTCTGCGGTTTATACGGAATTCCGTATAATAAGCTGTTATGTTTTTGAAATAGCAGATATTAATCCGCAATGTTCTACAAAAGGTTTGAAGTCTTTATCCGTAAATAGCAGCGGCAATTTATTATCTATGCAAAAGGTCGCAATGATTACGTCCGCTGTCTTTCTGACCGTAATACCTTTCTTTCTCAGCAAACGGTAATAGTCTGCACACTCAACAACCATCCTATTGCCTAGCATCTCATACTGGTCTAATTTGCTTAGCAGTTTCTTTGTCTTGCTGTAGTCCTTATCACTC
>NZ_LWFI01000483.1:0-1053 GCF_001635735.1 Oleiphilus sp. HI0067 | reverse complement strand
ATTTGAACATGCATCTGCCAAGTGCTCTGCTCTTGTGCCACGTTAGATGGCTGAGGCTGCTTCACAAAATACAAGTTCAAGATATGCGAGTTACCAAGACTATCGAAGATTTCTGTTGACGTTGCATGGTTATAAGTACCTGCATCTGTTGGATCAAAGCCATTATTGACAAATGGCTGACCAACGGTTGAACCAACGAGTGTGCCGGTACCAGAACTAAAGGAGAAGTTGTCATCCAAGGTAAAGTCGACAACACCACCAACCGTTGCCGCGACAGTACCGCCAACTGCTAAAGCAAGTGCACCAGGAGAAGAGCCTTCAATGTTGTATGCGTCACCTGCTGCACCCGCAACACCGAAGCGCAAATCTTCACCCTGATCTTGAATAATTTCTAGGTCACCTGCGCCATTGATAACAGCAGTAGTACCGACTAATGCAGACGAGTTAATTTGCTGACCAATGTCCGCCAATTGCTCGGCATTGGTTTGGGTTGCAGCTGAAGATGGCTGAAACGTCACTCCATTGACAGTAATCGTCATTGAATCAGAAGTGTTAGCCCAGCTCGCCACTGGTACCGTCACAGTTGTTCTTGCCGTTGCATTTACACCATCAACCGCACTGAAACGATCAGCGACAGCTCGCGCACTTTCGTTAGCGACAGTGGTTACGTTCTCTGTTGTAGTCGGCGTAGCAGGGTTACCGTCATCATAGGTGATTGTAACGGTCTGAGCTGAGTAGTTGTTGTTGGCACCAGCTTGCGCAATACCAACTTCCGTACCATCAGCAACTACAGTTGTACCTGAAACCGCTAAAACTGATTCAGAAGAATCGAGGTTCAACAAAGTATTAACAGAGGTTGTTTGACGTGGCGCCAAGTCATTTGTTTCTACTTCCAGATCACCAAGCACACCAGACACATTGCCTTCGTCATCAGCCTGAAAACCTTGAACTTGCATTCCAGTATTATTAACAAGGAAGCCTTCTCGGTTCACACCAAATTGCCCTGCACGCGTATATTTCACTTCATCGTTATCATTGACGATGAAGTAACCG
>NZ_LWFI01000482.1:0-930 GCF_001635735.1 Oleiphilus sp. HI0067 | reverse complement strand
GCATTGGCCAGTTTAAGCCAATCGGTTTGGCAAATCCTACCATCGGCGAAGTAGATCAATTAAGCGAAGTCGAGGAGGCTAAAGTCGATATGGTGTGTAGTGCAAAACATATCGCGGACGCAGTGCAAGCATTAAAGAATGCGCATCCTTATGAGGAACCCGCTTACCATGTGATAAAACTCGAGACGCAGTTTTAGCGCACCCAGTCTTCACCCAGCGTTGCTGCAAAATCGATCTCTCTCGGTTCTCGGAATGTATCAGACACGTGCGTGGGAAATTTCCCTTCTTTCCTATCCGCAAAATAACGCTTCAAAGTACGTTTAACGGTAGGGAAGGCTAGCTCATCCCACGGGATTTCTTCTTCTGTATACAATGCGCACTCAAGGCTTTCCGTTCCAACGCCGAACTCGCCATCAATGAGTGTGGCCAAGAAGTACATATGGACTTGATTGATTTGAGGAACGTTGATAACGGTTAACAGGGAGTGCAGCGTTACTTTTGCTTCGGCTTCTTCCCATGTTTCTCGTGCTGCTGCTTCCATGGTCGTTTCTTGGTTTTCCATAAATCCTGCAGGCAGTGTCCAATAGCCATAGCGCGGTTCAATGGCTCGCTTGCAAAGAAGTACTTTATCTTCGAATACGGGAAGTGTGCCCGCGACAATGTTTGGATTTTGATAGTGAATGGTCTCGCATTGAGGGCATACGTATCGAAGTCGACTATCGTCGGCTGGAATTTTCTGTTGAACGGCATGGCCGCAATTACTGCAAAAGTTCATATCAAAATGTGCCCATTCTCTATTTTTGGCTAGCGCGACATTCTCTAGCACACAGACTCAATTAACAATCCCTAAACCCTATGCTAAGGTGCCCAATCTCAAATTTATTGAACTACCTCATGAGTCTTATACAGCAGTTCGAAAGTCGTCTTAGT
>NZ_LWFI01000481.1:0-1297 GCF_001635735.1 Oleiphilus sp. HI0067 | reverse complement strand
CAAATGGTCTTCAAGTCGAAGGTGCTAGTCAGATTTCAAAAATCGTCGGTGGTGTGACTGCGTCTCAAGACCTAATTGATGTTGCCATCAAAGAAAACGCCGATGCGATCTTGGTTCATCACGGTTACTTCTGGAAAGGTGAGTCAGAGGCTATTACGGGTATTAAGCGCAATCGAATTAAGGCCTTACTTGATCACGATATTAATCTATTTGCGTATCACCTTCCGCTAGATGTGCATCCTACACTGGGCAATAATGCTGAGTTAGGTCGTTTGCTTGGTTTCGAAACCAGCGGCGGGATGGAACCAGATAATAAGTTTAGTGTTGGGTTAGTGGGTTCTCTACCAACACCTATGGTGTTAAGCGATTTAACTAAGCATGTGAGCGCTGTGTTGGGACGTGATGCGCTGAGTATTGGTGCTTCAGATAAAGAAATCAAAACGGTTGCTTGGTGTACCGGTGGTGCGCAGAGCATGATTGATAAGGCGGTAGCGCTTGGTGTAGATGCATATATCAGTGGTGAGATTTCAGAACCGACTGTGCACATTGCGCGTGAAACGGGAGTGGCTTATATCTCGGCTGGCCATCATGCTACCGAACGATATGGCGCAAAAGCGCTAGGTGAGTATTTACAGGATAAGTTTGATCTCGATTTCGTTTTTGTTGATATCGATAATCCAGTCTGACGCTTAAGCGTCAGACGTTGGGCGTTTTTGTTCTTCGCCTTTATATTGCTGCTCTAAATCTTCGTTAAATTCATTAGGCGCATTTTGTTGCCCTTCAAAGCCATAACCCTCAGACAGCGTACCTTCTTCTTCAGGCTTATCTTTCGGTGCGTAATCCATTGGTGGTGTAACGTCATTATTAGCTATGTCGATCGTGTGGCCTCGGTGAGAGGGCGTTTTGCTTGCGTTGAAGCTTAGCGATAACACGCTTTCTATCTCGTCATCTTCGCACAACTTACGAGCACCACTCGCAAGTTGTTCGTGAACGTCTTTGTAGCTTTTATTCAGTGTTTGCACCTTGCGTGCAGTGTCCATGAAATGGGCAGTTACATCAGCTTGATAACGCGTAAAGCGTTCTTCGGTTTCGTTGAGTTTTGCTTGGAGGCGAGCAATCTTTCGGCCATCGCCTTTAGTGCTTCGTTGCACGAGAACGCCGATAACTAATCCTAAGCTAAATAAACCTAACGCTGCGATAACTTGAATGCTCGTTTCTGTCACAAATAACCTGCTTGTTTCTTTAATTGACGTGATTGGATACTAAAACCCTTTGTCTTACATGACAACACTGCTCA
>NZ_LWFI01000480.1:0-1135 GCF_001635735.1 Oleiphilus sp. HI0067 | reverse complement strand
AAGGTTCTCAAGATTGCGAGCGAAGTAAAATCGGCTTGCCATCGCAAAACCATGCACAGCCGTATTGCCCGACTGACCCAAGTAAATATCGTTGACGTAGGTCTCTAAGATATCCTCTTTGCTGTAATGCCACTCCAACATCAATGCCATAAAGGCTTCATTGATTTTGCGGACAATACTTCGCTCACGAGTGAGGTAAAAATTCTTCACTAGTTGTTGCGTGAGGGTGCTACCGCCCTGCACAACTCGACCAGCCATCACATTTAAGTACATCGCTCGGGCTATCGCCAAAGGCGCTATACCAAAATGCGTAAAGAAGTCTCTGTCTTCCGTCGACAACAAGGCAGACACAAGCCCTGGCGGGATGTTTTCGTAGGCAATAAGCTCTCTTTCTTCACGCGTTTTTGGATAAATACCCCCGATCTTATACGGCTCAATGGTATAAATACCTTGGCCTTTTGCATCATCAGTTGAAAGACTAGTGATGACATCACCCTCTATTCGTAATGACAAACGCAAGGCTTGTTGAGAACCGTCTATCGTCCGATGAGCGCGACGAAAAATCTGCACTTGATTGGCCGAGCGTTTATAAGTACCAGGGGCAGAGAGTTGAGCTTTTTTAGCGTAATTGAGTAAGGCTAACTCTTGCTCAAGATTGTCAATATTTAGCGCTTGCCCCTCAAACAACTCTAACGGACGTGCTAATACTTGCGCGGGTAAAGCCCAACGCTTGCCCTCAAATTTATAACGCACTTGTGCATCAAGATAGATAAGCCAAGCAAATACAAACACGAATAACACCGCGAGAACTTTCCACAACCACGAGCGAGACTTTGTCGCTTGCGATTTAGATTTTGACGGTTCAGCTTTTGCTTTTTTAGTTTGCTTGGATTTAGCCATGATTTACTTTGCAGGAATTTGCTCTGCTGTTATTGTGCCTGCCACACTGCGGAGGAAACATGAATTCAGCGCTGATTCAGTCATTATTAGAAGCAAAGCCGTACCCACACGCGTGCAGTCAATTTGAGCTTATCGAAACACATATTTCGTGGATTATTCTTACCGGCGATTATGCCTACAAGATTAAAAAGCCCGTAAATTTTGGGTTCCTAGATTTTACGGCATTAAAAGCACG
>NZ_LWFI01000479.1:0-776 GCF_001635735.1 Oleiphilus sp. HI0067 | reverse complement strand
TTCAAGAGCTATCAACGTGTAAGCAATATGACCTTCCTTTGAAAGTTTTGCTATTGAACAACCAAGCTCTAGGTATGGTTAAGCAATGGCAGGACATGAATTACGAATCTCGTCACTCTCATTCTTACATGGACTCATTGCCTGACTTTACTAAGTTGGTTGAGTCTTATGGTCATGTGGGTATGACGGTCAATAAGCTAGACGAATTAGAGTCTACCTTAGAGAAAGCGTTCGCAATGAAAGACAAGTTGGTATTTATCAACGTTTATGTTGATCCTTTAGAGCATGTGTATCCAATGCAAATTGCAAAAGGTTCGATGAATGACATGTGGTTGAACAAGACGGAGAGAACATAATGAGACGTATTATTTCTGTCCTTCTTGAAAACGAGCCAGGTGCATTGTCGCGTGTTGTTGGCTTGTTTTCTCAGCGTAACTACAACATTGAAACGCTTACCGTGGCGCCAACTGATGATGAATCCTTATCCCGTTTGACTGTCACAACGACGGGTTCTGACAAGGTTATCGAGCAGATTACAAAGCAGCTAAATAAGTTGATCGAAGTCGTTAAGTTGGTTGATTTGACTGAAGGTAGTCATATCGAACGAGAGTTGATGCTTGTTAAAGTGAAGGCAGCTGGCTCTCAGCGTGGTGAAGTGTCACGTACGGTAGATATTTTTCGAGGGCAAATTGTAGATGTGAATAGCACTGTGTATACCGTTCAGGTTACGGGAGACAGCAGAAAGCTTGACGCATTTATTAAAGCGTTGCCGGAAG
>NZ_LWFI01000478.1:0-639 GCF_001635735.1 Oleiphilus sp. HI0067 | reverse complement strand
CTGGAGAGATAGTAGAAGCAGCCATTGCTTCTAGTTCTTGGCAAGTCATTGGACCAGTAGTGTCCTGAGAACCAACGATGTTCACTTTAACGCGAACGTCTGAACCAGTATGTAGAGGAGTTTTAGACGTTACGCCAACTGCATTGCGGTTGAAGATTTTTTCAACGGCAGTTAGGCCTTGGCCTTTGTTTGAGATCTCTTTAGATGCTGCGTAAACAACAGGCGCTTCAACACCCAATGTTTCAGCTGCGAATGTTTGAAGCTTCTTACCGAAAGTAACCGCGTAAGAACCGCCAGCCTTCATGAACTCAACTTTCTGAGGCGTGAATGCGTCAGAAACGTCAGAAAGCTCTTCGCTACCGTTGTAAAGCTTCTTCGCTTTTGTATCGATAGTAAGAACAGTACCTGTCGCAACAGAGTATGCTTCTTCTAATACTGGATCGCCGTTTTCATCACGAACAACTTCGCCATTTGCGTCAGTTTTCTTAACCCAGTTTTTAAGGTCAAGACCGATACCACCTGTTACGCCAACAGTCGTCAAGAAGATTGGCGCGATACCGTTAGTACCTGCTACAACTGGACGGTTGTTGATGAATGGAATGTATGGAGAAGTCTTTTCACCAGCCCAAAGTGCAACGT
>NZ_LWFI01000477.1:0-998 GCF_001635735.1 Oleiphilus sp. HI0067 | reverse complement strand
CGCCGAAAAACGGATTCCGCAAGATGGTCGTATCTCTCTTCGTG
The DNA here is from genome assembly GCF_001635735.1 of Oleiphilus sp. HI0067. Lineage (NCBI taxonomy): Bacteria > Pseudomonadati > Pseudomonadota > Gammaproteobacteria > Oceanospirillales > Oleiphilaceae > Oleiphilus > Oleiphilus sp. HI0067. The sequence goes on along the minus strand of NZ_LWFI01000477.1, from coordinate 954 downwards.
TTGGGGGGCGAGAAGTAGATGTTCGTGTATCCACAATGCCGTCAGCAAATGGTGAACGCATCGTTCTGCGTCTATTAGACAAAAACGCGGGGCGGCTAAGCATCCAACACTTAGGCATGACTGACCGTGATAGCGGAACGCTGAAATCTATTTTGGCTCAGCCACATGGAATTATGCTGGTCACGGGTCCGACTGGTTCTGGTAAAACAACCACACTATATGCCGGATTGTCTGAGATTAATGACCGTAGTCGAAACATACTTACGGTCGAAGATCCGATCGAGTACAACCTTCCAGGAGTCGGTCAAACCCAAGTAAATACGAAAGTGGATATGACTTTCGCTAGAGGCTTGCGCGCCATACTTCGTCAAGACCCAGATGTCGTGATGATCGGTGAAATTCGGGATTTAGAAACGGCGGAAATTGCAGTTCAAGCCAGTTTAACTGGTCACTTAGTGCTGTCTACACTGCATACTAATACGGCTGTTGGCTCTATAACCCGTATGATGGATATGGGTGTTGAGCCATTCTTGATTAGCAGCAGTCTCGTTGGAATTATTGCGCAGCGTCTAGTTCGAGTGCTTTGTGATGACTGTAAAGAAGCGTATGTTGCAGATGAGGGAACATGCAGATTGCTAGGAGTTGATCCTAAAAATCCACCAACCCTATACCGTGCCAAAGGGTGCAGTGAATGTAATCACTTAGGCTATCAAGGACGATTAGGTGTTTACGAGATTATCGAGATCGATAATCAGATGCGTAGCTTGATCCACGATCGTGCAAGTGAGAAAGAACTAGAAGCCTGCGCTCGAGAAAAATCCCCTGCAATTTTTGATGATGGGTTAAGGCAGATCCTAGATGGTGTGACGACAGTTGTAGAAGTATTACGTGTCATACACCAAAGTTAGCTATGGCAACCATGAAATATGTCGCTCTTGATGAGCGTGGTAAAAA
>NZ_LWFI01000476.1:0-1100 GCF_001635735.1 Oleiphilus sp. HI0067 | reverse complement strand
GGGCTCAAATTTCCCCGTATAGCGAGCTCTAATACGTACTAAGAATGAGAAGCGGACGTAACAGATCTTTTATGTGTGCTCTCCACGATTTGAACATGCAGTCAGGGTTTTTATGAGTAACGCCAGACCAATCAAGGTTTTGATTAATGTTTTAAATTTTGCTGCATTCTTTTTCGTCTATGTGATGATCAAAAACGTATTAGAGGTAAAGCTTGGCTTTGTTAGAGGTGCAGCTGCCGCTCAGTGGGAGTTTGTCTTAGTTTTGTTGCCCATACCATTTATATGGGCCTTATTACAGTGGCTTTAAGCGTCGCTAATAGGTCTAGATTATCTAGATTTTATTTAGCCACTTCTTTCCTAATGATGGCATCACCAATCCTTTGTTGGTGTGTGGCACGGTATATCCCATATCAATAAGACTATCGAACGTCAAATGAGAATATTGGTGATCACAACGTCCGCTTCTTTTGTAGAAGTTCGCATTAATTTCTAGTCGATGAGCGACAACCAAACATCCGCTTATGTCTATTTGCGAATGGAAAACCAATGACCGCTTTTCATTCTTAGTACGTATTAACGCCTTGCCCATGGGCTTGAGGTGCGAAGCAACGCAACTCCAAAACCACGAAGTGGCTAGGCATGCGGCAAATTGTTATAGGGCTTATTCGTCAATACCAGCATCGCAATCGTTACATGAGTTAGTTGATTTGCCTGTACCAAGCCAGCCTGGGATATCGTTTACCCCAGACTCATTGTCTGCTTTTGTAAGCTTGATATCCATTTTTTGATTGCAAAGCCAGCAACCAATTAGTGGTAGAAGCCATATTTGTGTGTAACAGATAAGCATTTGCTTAGTACTAAATATAGAAAATTTTGAGACTTCAATAGAAGTTAAAATATTCCAGATTACTGTAAAGCAAGCGGCCATACTGGCTACAAATAAAATTAGCTTATCAATTGTTTCCATTTAAGACCTATAACGCCGGTAGCAAAGGCGAGCGTTAGAGAGTCCAGCCCGCGTTTTTTGCGGGCGATTTTTCCTACCCTTGTTATGCATTTTTTTGCACCTTACCCAAATAGATTAAAGGTAATGCGATAGC
>NZ_LWFI01000475.1:0-1659 GCF_001635735.1 Oleiphilus sp. HI0067 | reverse complement strand
ATAAGTTGTTTACGCCAGAATTTAGAAACCGTCTGGATAGTATTATTCAATTTGCTCCTTTGGCGCGCGATACTGTTTGCTATGTCGTCGACAAGTTCTTAACGGAACTGCAAGCCCAACTTGATGAAAAACGCGTTGTTTTGCATGTTGATGATGAAGTGAAAGTGTATCTTGCTGAAAAAGGCTACGACGAAAAAATGGGTGCTCGCCCAATGTCACGCTTGATTCAGGAAGAGTTGAAGAAACCGCTTGCCGAGGAAATCTTGTTTGGTCACCTGTCGTCAGGTGGTGACGTGAATGTCAAATATGACAGCAAGAAAGAGCAGGTCGTTTTTGAATATGAAAAAGAAGAAGCTGCATCAGTATAGATGCAGCGTCCGATCTCGATGTAATAAAAAAGGGAGTTAAACTCCCTTTTTTATTTTAACGTGCACGGTATGTGATGCGGCCTTTTGTCAGGTCATAAGGTGTCATTTCCACCTTAACCTTGTCACCTGTAAGAATACGGATATAGTTCTTGCGCATTTTTCCAGAAATGTGAGCAGTCACAACGTGACCATTTTCTAGTTCTACGCGAAACATTGTGTTCGGCAAGGTATCTACGATTGTACCTTCCATTTCAATGACATCTTCTTTCGCCATTAAAGCGTAACCTCATTTGAGCTATTAATAGCGCCTGAGGCGCTTATTGTGGAGGTCTTTTGGTTGACCCCCGCCTAAAAAAGCGACATTTTGCCTGAAACTCGCGCGATTCGCAAAATCAGTTTCGTGCTTTTACATTTACTTATACTTTTCACTGATAGCTTGCAGTTCTTCAATCGTAAGCCAGCGTTCATCAATACGTGTTTGGAATGGTTTAAAAGCCGTTTTATACGACATTTTTCTGCATTCTTTAATGAAATATCCTAGGTATACATACGGTAGATTACGTTTTTTGGCCTCAAGCAATTGCCACAAGATGGCATAGGTACCAATGCTTAGATGTTCGACATCTGGATCGAAGAATGTATAGATGGCAGATAGCCCATCATCTAATTCGTCCACGACCGCAATGCCAAGCAGTTGGCCTTCTAGTGTAAATTCTACAAAGCGAGTGCAGTCGCGTCCGTCGACTAGAAACGATCGATACTGCTCTCGGCTAGCCGGATACATATCTCCATCTACGTGGCGTGCATTAATATACTTTTCGTACAGTAAATAATGATCTTCATGAAAATCTGCACTCAAGCTTTGGGCTTGAATGCCTTGCGCATTTTTTAAAACGCGTTTTTGGCTGCGACTAGGTTTGAACTCGTTTGCGAGTACTCTGACAGGAATGCATGCATTGCACTGTAAGCAGTGGGGACGGTAATAATGACTACCGCTTCGACGAAACCCTAATTCAGAGAGCTGTTTATATACATTGTTACTGATGTTTGCGTTGGGGTCAGCAAACATCGTGGTCGCCTTTGCGCCGGGTAGATAGCTACAGTCATGCTCTGGTGTGGCATAAAAAACCATAGTTTCGAGATGGCTCATTGGGTGCCTCAGCTTGCTAGTATTTGATCAAGAATATCTTCATCAAAGCGCCAAGATAACGCTTCCTTGTGTTTCATTCCGTGTTGTATTTTTTCCATAAATACATCTCGTGGGATGAGTTCTGCACCAAGAGAGAGTAGG
>NZ_LWFI01000474.1:0-586 GCF_001635735.1 Oleiphilus sp. HI0067 | reverse complement strand
TGCAAGGCCTCTATGNTCGTAGTGGCCGGGCTAACATTCGGCATTTCCATATAGCTTGTAATACCGCCCGCCACAGCGGCTCGTGATTCAGTTTTAATACTTCCCTTATGCGTTAAACCCGGCTCACGAAAATGAACTTGATCATCGATCATTCCCGGCAAAAGCCAGAAGCCATGCGCATCAATGACTTTGTCATTATTCGAAGCAGTCAGGTTGCTTGAAATGGCCGCTATGCGATCATCTTTAATACGCACATCAAGCTCTTCAGCTTTCCCTTCATTTACCACCAAGGCATTCTTAATGAGTGTTGTGGTCATGATTGATAACCATCTCCTATTACATGTACAACTTGCGATTCTTGATCGGCTTTTAAGTAAAAACAGTTGGGTCTGAGAGTGTGACAAGCAGGCCCAACTTGCTCAGCAATACATAAAATGCTGTCGCCATCGCAGTCAAAATACATTTCACACAGTGCTTGGGTATGTCCGCTCGACTCCCCTTTTACCCAAAATGATTGTCGACTGCGCGACCAGTATGTGACCTTCCGCGTCTCAAGCGTTTTTTCAATCGCCTCTTTGTTCATCCA
>NZ_LWFI01000473.1:0-839 GCF_001635735.1 Oleiphilus sp. HI0067 | reverse complement strand
ATGGCTTGGAATGAGCCGGGTAATTCTAATGGGAAAGACCCATGGGGTAATAATAATCGTGGTGGCAATCAAGGCCCGCCGGATTTAGATCAAGCGCTTAAACAATTGATGGACAAGCTAAACGGGCTGTTTGGCGGGTCAGGAAATGGCAATGGCGGTTCTGATAATAACGGTGGTAAGCAGGGCTTTGGCGGTATTGCTCTGGTTGGCTTAGTAGTGTTTGTTCTGTTTCTTGGCTGGAAATCGATTTATACGATCGATGAGCAACAACGGGGAGTTGTTTTATTCCTTGGTGAATACAGTCGAACACTTGATCCTGGTTTAAGAATTGTCATCCCTCTCGTCGAGCAGGTTATACCAGTTAACGTAACAAACGTTCGAAACGCTGAGCTGAAAGAAGAAATGCTCACGCAAGACGAGAACGTTGTTGCGATTGAGTTGAACGTTCAATACACGGTCCGAGATCCGGTATCGTTCGCTTTGCGTGTTGAGGATCCAGAGCGATCTCTGCAACATGCCGTTGAGTCGGCTCTTCGTCACGAAGTGGGTAGCACCAACCTAGATCCAATCTTAACTGAAGGGCGTGGTATTTTGGCAGACAGCACGAGAGAGCGTTTGCAAGATTATATGGATAACTATCAAACCGGCATTAACGTCAGTGTCGTTAACATCAAAGAAGCTAGAGCACCACAAGCTGTTCAAGCGGCGTTTGATGATGTTCAGAAAGCGAAGCTTGATAAAGAGCGTTTCGTAAACGAAGCAGAAGCTTACAAAAATACAGTTATTCCTGAAGCGCGGGGTAAGGCGCAACGTATGTTGCAAGAAGCAAGTGCATATCG
>NZ_LWFI01000472.1:0-972 GCF_001635735.1 Oleiphilus sp. HI0067 | reverse complement strand
CATTGTTCCAGTGTTGGTCAATGATTGGGTCTGGGTTGCCTGTTAAGCCGCCTGCTAGATTAAGTAGCTCACCCCAAACTTGGCGTGGCGATTGGTCGCCGTACAAAGCATGAACTAGATCGCCCCATGAACTCATTGCTGCAATGGCTTTTACGCGAGGGTCTTGCGCTGCACCTAGTAAGCTGATGCCTGAGCCGTAAGAAATACCCGCTGTTGCGATAGCGCTCTCGTCTACAGGGTAGTTAGCAATCAAATAGTCGATTACTGTGCTGTAGTCGTTCATGTCTTTTGGGCCAGCTGTGTCAATTAAACCGCCAGACTCGCCGAAACCACGCGTTGCATAATTCAGAACGATATAGCCTTTATCTGCAAGCTCTGCAGCTTGTTGTAAGTATTGGTATTCGTTCATTGACCAGCTATTGATGAAAATAATTGCTGGCGCAGTACCTTGAATATCTGTAGGAACAAAGATGTTCGCCGTTTATTCAACGCCATCAAATGCGGTAATGATGATGTCGTCATCTGTTGTGTAGTTCTCTGAATCTGGGAAGTTTGGAGCGCCTAATAAGCCGCCTGCAAAGTCTAGAATAGGAACAGAGCCTGAACCAGTCGCACTAGCCATTTGCGGAGACAAAGCTACCGCAGCACACATTCCGAGTGCAGTAAGGGCTTTTTCATTTTAATCACCTGTCGTATGTGTTTTTTTATATTTATTTGCGGGGGGGAAAGAATAGGAGTTGAATTCCCTAACGACACTTTCCGATTTTTATTTTTATTGTCTAAAAAGCGTAATGCCTTACGCGTTCGTATACTATGCATCAAAAGGACAAACATATTTAGAAAGGGGCATGCTGTATAAAATGGGACGTATTGCTCGGGTTAAGATTACGACTGTTAACTATTGAAGAGGCGTAAAAATAATTCTAAGTTTTTAGAAGGATGCCTGAATATCTGTGCTTTGTGCGCCTGAAA
>NZ_LWFI01000471.1:0-893 GCF_001635735.1 Oleiphilus sp. HI0067 | reverse complement strand
TATTGGACCTCGTTTGGGGTGGTAATGTGTATGTGGAAGAACGCACTGTTGATGTACACATTCGTCGTTTGCGCAAAGCGATCGGCAAACGCCATGAAGCCTTAGTTCAAACTGTTCGAGGTACCGGTTATCGTTTTTCTACCAAAACGGCGCATTAATTGGCTAATATAGCCTTATCTATTTTGTGCGAGTTTAAAGGAAGCAAAGCGAATGCATAAACGCGCGTCTGCACATGTCCGCTATTTAGTGTGGGCATTTGTGCTAGCTGTTTTACTCGGCTTAATCACGGACCTTCTCCTTCCTAGTCTTCTGGTGTTCTTTGCGAGCTATAGCTTGTGGATGGTGCGACAAGCACTTCGTTTACATGCTTGGCTCTATCCAACTAAAAAGCCAAAAGAAGTGCCTGAAAGTTATGGTTTATGGGGAGACCTTTTTGAAGGTTTGTATTACACCCAATTGCAAAATAAAAAGGCACGTAAGCGCTTAAGCAAAATGATTAAGCGTGTTCGTAATTCGGCGAATGCTCTGAAAGATGCCGTTGTGATGACCAACGAAATGGGGCAAATGGATTGGTGGAATGAAGCCGCAACGCGATTATTTGGCTTTGATGATGATAAAGATCAGGCTCAACTTGTTACAAATTTAGTAAGAGATCCTGAATTTAAAGCCTATTTTGACGCAAAGAAATATGATGACGCTTTAGAAATCACATCCCCGACTGATCCCAATCTCATTATTCGTATTCACATTACTTTGTTCGGTAAACAGGAACGTTTGATCTTGGCGCAAGACGTCACGCGCCTACATCATTTAGAACAAATGCGACGTGACTTTGTCAGTAACGTCTCGCATGAGCTACGTACACCATTAACTGTGATTCGCGGTTATCTCGA
>NZ_LWFI01000470.1:0-1183 GCF_001635735.1 Oleiphilus sp. HI0067 | reverse complement strand
CTCGAGAACTCTCCCTTAGTAATACTTCAATTGCTCCGTATTTTTTTAAGGCCTTCTTTAGTTTGGCTAGCTGCGCGCGCTCTTGTTGCAGCAATTTACTCGCGGCGAGATACGACTCTAGCGCTAGGGTTTGATAACCAGATTGTGCTTGTACATTTGGAAGAGCAAGTAAAGACTCGGCAACACCTGGTTCAGCAAGATTATGTTGCAGATTAGCTTGCCAGACTTGAACGGCTGCACGGTAATCTTTCAACTCTACCTTCGCTAAACCTGATAGATAAAGACCTTGTGTCGCATAAGCAGAACCGATATCCATTTCATCAAAAAATCGCACCGCCATATCTGGTTTATCGTGCTTGAGATAAAGCGCCCCTGCGCCAAGATTGATTCTATTCGTGAGCTCATTTGCGCTTTCGCCATTGTTTGTCATGTCTCTGGCTACACGCAGAGAAACTAACGCACGTTTCGGGTTTCGGCTATTAAAGGCATAATCAGTCGCTAAGTTGTAATAAGCCACTGCGGATAATTCACCCTCTAAGGCAATACTAAGCGACTGAGCAGCAAAATTATTCTTCCCTAACTCGATGAAGCATTGTCCTCGCAAGTAAGCCCGAAGAGATTGTAATGAAGGACTTAGTTTCGGTGCTTTACCTTTTAAATACCTTACCGCAGTGCGGCAGTCATCTTGGTTATAAAGCATGTTGGCTATACGAAGACGATCCACGTCAGGTGTATCTGACGTTTTCAAATGTTGCTTTAATTGATCGATCGTAAAGGAAGGTGTTAGCCCCAACTGTGTTTGAGCAACTGCGGTCATAACGGGATAGGACTTGTATTCGTCCTTAGAAATAGACGACAAGGTGCTAGCGTAATCACCTCTCTCAAAGTGAAATTGAACCATCCGCTTTTGTAGATCGTCAGGAAGAGCAAACCCAAAGGTAGAGAAACCCATGAGGAGGCATCCGACAGCAAACTTAAAAATGGCAGTCATATCTTACAAATTACCACTGCTTCACTTTGAACACTGGCTCACCAATACCGGGTCGTTCCGACACGATAAGTTCGATATATCTCGCGTTTTTTGTCTTATCGAACTTCAATGATTTTTTACGCTTGAAATATCCCCCACTTCTTCCTTGTCCCTTGAAGCTAGCGGTAAGCTTATGCTGACCTGGGGCAACAC
>NZ_LWFI01000469.1:0-542 GCF_001635735.1 Oleiphilus sp. HI0067 | reverse complement strand
ACCCAATGCCTTCTTTAGTCGCTTAGCATCAGGCTTGCCAATTTCTATCCAGTGTTCAATTTCACTGCTGTAATTGACCTTCCAGATATCAGGTTCGTCATCTGTACTCAGGCCTTTTGTGAATTCCAAATACTCTTCATAACTCAGCGCAAAAGCCACTAATCGTGCGCACATTCTTTCGATCGTTTCAGAAGGATGCAATGCAACATGCAAAGAAACACGCTCATAGATATGTCGGTTCATATCACTTAAATCAATTCCGAAACGATAAATCGTGGCACTTAATGCCATAGTACTACTGCTCCTGTAATGCCAGTTGTGCATTGCGCCGCTCAGAACTATTAGCGGCTAAAGATAATGCACGTAAATACATATGTTTTGCGCGTTGATGATTGTTCAACGCGAGGTAGGTATGTCCTAACTCTAAATAAACCACACTAAAATTTGGCGCTAAGCGTTGTGCTCGTTCTAACAGCGACAACGCCCCGCCCATCTGATCTTGCTCACGCGCTTGTTGCGCTTGATCAATCAATGCATAAACG